>SHVE01000003.1 GCA_009694365.1 Thermoleophilia bacterium
GAGGGGAGCAGGGCCCAAACGGGGCTGGAACTCAGCCGATCACCCTGTCGGGCGTCGTGAACCCGTCGCTCCTCACGTCCCCGCCAGGGGCCTCGACTGGTCCCTCATCGCTGTCCTACTCTGGACCCGAGTGGCTGGGGTACCCTCAGGCATTCACGGAAATACTCCCCTTCGCTGAGGGCAGTTGCTGAGCCGACCCCGCCCCGCTGTCGTGTGCCTCCCCGCTCGCCCCGACCCAACGGGGACCTAGATCAACGCCATCCGTGGGAAGCGCGAACCGTCGGAGGCGGCGACAGCCTGAGTTTGGGCGGCGTCCGCGTCACCGCGTATGCGGTGGGTCAGCCGCCCACCCGTTCCCGGCAGGCGTGGATGATGGCGAGGGCCTCGCCCCGGTCACCCCAGCCGCGTACCTCGGTCGCCCCCGGCTCGAGGTCCTTATAGACCGTGAAGAAGTGCTCGATCTCGTTGAGGAGGTTCGGGTTGACATCGGTGATGTCCGTGATGGCCGACCACTGGGGGTCCTTGAGTGGTACGAGGATGACCTTTTCGTCGGGACCCTTCTCGTCGCTCATGTGGAACACAGCGACCGGACGGGCGCGGATCCAGCACCCCGGGAATGTTGGCTCGCCCAGCAGCACTAGGGCGTCGAGCGGGTCGCCGTCCTCGGCGAGCGTCCCCTCGATGTACCCATAGTCCGCCGGGTATCGCATCGCGGTGAAGAGCATGCGATCGAGCATGATGCGCCCGGTCCCCGCGTCCACCTCGTACTTGTTGCGTGATCCCGCCGGGATTTCCACCAGAACCATCACGTCGTCGTCGCTTGGCATACGCGGATCGTGACAGCCGGGGTGCGGGTGCGCCCGAGGTCCGGAGGACGTCGTCGGCATGACCTAGCCTATTCGTATGGCCGTTCGACGTCGCATGCGGTTCCGGGTTCTCACGGCCCTTGGCGTGGCCCTGGCCGGGACCTGCGCCGTGGTGGTGGTGGCCGTTGCCGGAGGTCAGTTGACCGGGTCCGAACGGCTCCCCGATCTGCGTCAGGAGCCACCCGCGGGGTTCCTCATCCACCGGCAACGGGGTCGCGTGGTGCTGGCGTTCCGCTCGGCCGTGGGAAACGTGGGCCGCGGGGCGCTCATCGTCAACGGCACACGCACGCGGGGTCAGCGCCTGATGACCGTCACACAGGAGCTCACCCGCGAGGATGGCACCAGGGTGCAGGTACCGATCCGCGCACGCATGACGTACACCCCCACAGGCCACAACCACTGGCACCTGCAGCGCTTCGATCTCTTCGAACTGCGTGATCCGGTGAGCGGTCGGCTCGTCGCGCGCTCCGCCAAGGTGGGGTTCTGCCTCGGTAGCCGCTACCCGGTGAGTCCCGCCGTGCCCGACGCCCCCGGCGTTCCAAGGATTAACCACAACTGCGGCCGTCATCTCCCCGGGCTCATGCGTATGCGCGAGGGCATCGAGGTGGGCTTCGCCGACGACTACGTGGCGCTCGTGGAGGGTCAGTACATCGATATCACCACGGTCCGGCCCGGGCGCTACGTGGTGGTGCACCGTGCCGATCCGGACCGTCTGCTGGTGGTGGGCGACCGCACCGACGATGTGGCGTCCGCGCTCGTCGCACTCGCCGCACCGGCCCGCGCCGGGGGGCTGCCACGGTTTACCCTGATTGCGCAGTGTTCCGAAACCGCAGGCGGTCCGGGAACGCTCTGCGGTACGGCGTGATCAATCTGTAAGGAATTCCCGATAGATCGGTAACCATGCGGTCCCCCGCCCGCCGACGCGGGTGTGTGGGGGACACCATTGGTGACGTGCACACCCCGCCTGGCCGCCCCCGTTACCGGTACTCCCTTGGTCTGACCACGGCGACCGTGGTCATCGCGTCGCTCGTGGGCATTCCCGGGCGAGCCACGGCCGAGGGGTTGGCGTGCACCGCAACCTCGGTCGCGTTTTCGGCCCCCGACCAGGCCGCCTTTACGTGGACGCTGCCGGCGCTGATCACCCCGTATGGCACCGCTCGCATCAAGGTGCGCCCCAGTGCGAGCACGGGGGCGTTCACCACGCTGGTTGCCCAGACAGTGAGCACCGCCGGGCAGCGCACCACGTGGGCCTTCATCAGTGGCCTTGCGGCGGGCTTATGGACGTGGCGCGTGGAGATCACTACGGCGGGCGCGATGGATTACTGCACCGGGTCGGCCGTCACTATCACCCGCCTGCCGGCGCCCACCGTCGTGTTCGCCGGACCGCGTATCACCAGCGACGGTTGGCGGAGCATGGGGAGTGGCCAAACGGCCACGGTCGTGGTGGCTCTTGGCGACGATGCCCCCGGCACCGAGTGGGTGCGCTTCCAGACATCGGGGTTCGGGTGGACTTCGCCGGTCCCGTCCCCCGGAACCCTTCCCGCAAGCATCGTGTTCGCCGTCCGCGTGTATCGCCGGAATGCCGTGGGGATGATGGGAAGCGTCGCCACGTACGCGCTGCAGACGGACGCCACGCCGCCCAGCGTCCCGGTCCCCGAGGTCGCGAGCGTCGAGGTGGGTCCCGCCGAAGCATCGGTCGGTGTGACGGCGGCGACCGACACGGGCTCGGGCGTTGCGACGCATGAGTCGCTGGTCGTGGCCGCCGATGGGTCGTCCGGAATCTGGACCGCGTTCTCGGGCACGATCGTATGGGTGACCGCCGATGACGTGGGGGGCACCCTCCGGGTACGTGCCTGCGATCGGGTGGCCAACTGCTCGGCGTCGGCGGGCGTCGCCGTCACCGCGGCACCGCTCCCACCGGTTCCCATCCCCATACCCACTCCGCCACCAGCGCCTCCCGATCCGCGCCCACCCGTCGTGCGCGCCTCCCCGCAGATCACGTCGCTCACGGCGGGTCGGAGGTCGAAAGGTGCGGGCGTGGTAATCGTCAGTCTCACCCGGCCAGCGGAGGTCACGTTCTCGTTCGCCACAGGACGGAAATCCGTCACCCTGCTGCGTGTCTGGCTCGGGTCCGGTACCACGGTGGTGCGCCTGCCCGCACTGCCACGCCCGGCGACCGGAACTCTCATGGCCCACCCGGTGGCCGGATTACTGTCGGGCGAGACGGTGACGGCCGTCGTGTCCCTGCCCGGCGACGGACGCCGCTACGAGGCGGCGCGGACGCGGAGCCGTATGCGCCCGGGTGCCAGCGCGGTGCTCTACGACATGGACACGGCCGTATGTGAGGTGGTGCACCCCTCCGATGGTGCCACTGGCCTCGGGCACCGTCGTGGCGCCCTGCGCCAGGAGCCGTCCACCAGCGGGCTCTTCGAACGCGACGACGATTCGGCGCTGCTCGACAAGGTCTCGGAGCGGAGTCTCCGTGCGCTGACGGCCGCGGAAATCGCCACCACCATCCGGGAGGCCATCATCGATGCCCCCGGCAATCTGGTGGGCATCGATGAGGTCTCACCCTTTGCCTCCGATCCTCGCGCCCCAGTGCTGAAGGGCGGCCAGGTTCCCGCCACCGACCCCGGTATGTTCGGTGCCCGGTTCGCCGCCGCCCTCACGTCGCTCGATACGCCGTCACCCTATGGCGGTACCTGGGCCAGTCGGGTGCATGTCTACATCGCACCGGCCGTGTCGTCCGCCATGGCCGCCGGTGCGGGACCCGATCACAACCTTGGCCGCGACGGCAAGCCCCACTTCCCGACGTACCGCACGGTGTTGGGTGGCCTCGCGCATGCCGGTGCGGTGTGGATCGAGATGTACCACGGATATACCGGCGCGGCCACCCCGTTCACGGTGCGCGAATGGCAACGGGCTCCGGCGGCGTTCGTTGCGGAGTACGCGGCAGCGGGAGGCAGCGTCGATCGGCTCCACTTCTTGATGGCGGGCTCGGATGCCTACCCGGCGGGCCGCCTGCCGGCGTCGTGCACCACCCCACAGGTGTGTATGTGGTCGCTGGCCGAGTCGACGTCGGCAGGACGCATGATCCTTTCAAACGGCGTGGGCGCGTACCGCCTGGGCCATCAGGCCCGCCCGTGGCTCGCGGAATGGTTGGCGCGCGCGGCGTAATCTGCCGCCTGATGCGCGACTCGAGGTCTCTCGTTCTTGCTTGACCGCCTCGCACGGGCGTTGTATGCGCACCCCGTTCGCGTGATCGTCGTCGCGGTTCTGGCAGGAGCGGCGGCGCTCATCGTCGGTATCTCACTGGTCGGCTCGCTCTCGGCGAGTGGGTTCAACGATCCGGAGTCGGAATCGGTTCGAGCGTCCGAGACGATCCTCACCGCCACCGGGGCCTCGGCCATACCCTCGATGGTGGTACTCGTTACACCCGGGGTCCCCATCGCATCGGCTACGGGCCAGGCCGCCGTTGCCCACGTGGCGCACGTCGTGGACTCCGACCCCGGTGTGGCTCGCGTGGTCGCCCCCGTGGCCGGGACCCCCGCCACCGGACTCACCTCCCGCGATGGCGATACGGCCAGCGTGGTCGTCTATTTCGGCAACATCGATCACGATCAGTCGCAACAGGCGGCGGCGCGGCTGGAGGATCGCCTCCGTGATGTCCCCGGCGTGGCGGTGGGGGGCGGCTGGACCGCCGCCGCGGAGATCAGCGGAATCGTGGGGGAGGACCTGCTCCGGGCCGAGCTCATCGCCTTTCCCCTGTTGTTCCTTGTCTCGTTGTGGGTGTTCCGCGGGCTGGTGGCCGCGCTCATCCCACCCGTCATGGGCACGCTGGTTATCTTCGGCGGATTCTTCTTCCTCGGTGTGGGCAACGAGGTGTTCGGCTTGTCGGTCTATGCGCTCAACCTTGTGACCGGCCTGGGGTTGGGCCTCGCCATTGATTACAGCCTCCTCGTCGTCTCGCGCTATCGCGAGGAAATCTCGCGGTCGGGCCCCGGGGTCGCGGCCCTTGTCACGACGGTACGCACGGCCGGGAAGAGCGTCATCTTCAGTGCCGTCACCGTGGCCGCCGCACTCGCGGCACTCATGCTCTTCCCCCAAAACTTCCTGTTCTCGATGGGCTTCGGCGGCTTCGTGGTGGCGTTGGTGGCGGCGGTCGTGGCCGTCGGCGTGCTGCCCGCCGTGCTCGCGCTGCTCGGCCACCGGATCAATGCGCTCGCACCCCGGCGCTGGCGGGCCCGGACCGAGGCGGCGGGAACGGCGGAGACATCGGGGAGCTGGTACCGCCTGTCCACGTTCGTCATGCGGCGTCGCGTTGCGGTTGCCATCGGGAGCGCCGCCGTCATGATCGTGCTTTCCCTGCCGACCCTCGGGATCCGGTTCACCACCACCGATGCGACGGTGCTGCCCGCGAGCGCCTCGGCGCGGCAGGTGGCGGATGTCATGACCCGCGACTTTCCGGGTGGCAATGCGACGCCCATTTACCTCGCGGTGAGGGCCCCCGATACGGTGGCTGCGGCGACGAGGATCGGGGTGGTCGCAAAGAAGATCCACGCGATGGCTGGCGTGATCTCGGTGGAGCCCCCGCGCTATGTGGGCGACGGCACGTGGCAGGTGACGGCGTATGCGCGGGGCCTTGGTCTCGACCCGGCCGCCGTGGCGCTGGTAGAGGCGATCCAGCGGCTCGACCGTCCGTATCCCACCGAGGTGGGAGGGATCACGGCCCTGTTCGTGGATCAGCGCACGGGCCTCGCCGCCCACCTGCCGTGGGTGATCCTCGTGGTGGTGGCCGTCACGCTCATTGCCCTGTTCGTAATGACCGGCTCGGTGCTGTTGCCGATCAAGGCCGTGATCATGAACTTGCTCACCCTGGGGGCCACCCTCGGAGTACTCGTACTCATCTTCCAGGACGGTCGTCTCGAGGGACTGCTCGCGTACACGAGCCAGGGTGCCGTGGACCTGACGCAGCCCATCCTCATCGGCGCGCTCGCGTTTGGACTCTCCACGGATTACGCCGTGTTCCTCCTCTCGCGGATCAAGGAGATCCGTGATGCCGGCAGAGGGGAGGTCGAGTCGGTTGCGCTCGGTTTGCAGCGCACGGGCCGCGTGGTGACGGCGGCGGCGCTGCTGTTTTGCATCGCGATGGGGACGTTTGCTACGTCGCGGATCGTCATCATCAAGGAGCTCGGAATCGGAACCGCGCTTGCGGTTGCTCTCGATGCGACGATCGTCCGGGCACTGCTCGTTCCGTCCCTAATGGGCCTCATTGGTAAGTGGAACTGGTGGGCTCCGGGGCCCCTTCGCAGGCTCCATAACCGTTTCGGGATGAGAGAGCGCGCGTAAGTCGCTAGTCTCCCGCGTCGGTCCGGACCATATTCGCGGAGGATTCACCCGATGGCGCAGCACGTCCCACTTACCGTCAGCACCCGCGTCGAGCGAGGCTCCGCGACGATGCGCCGTCTTCGCACGACGGGACGTGTCCCGGGCGTTCTCTACCAGCCCGGGGGCGACTCCCTCGCGTTCAGCGCGGACGAGAACGAGGTGCGTCGCCTCATCCGCCGCGGCGGTATCCGCAGTGCCGTGGTTGATCTGGTGGTCGATTCCGCCTCGCCCCGCACGGTGTTGTTCAAGATGTGGACCACCAACCCGGTCCGTGACCAGATCACGCATCTCGATCTGCAGGAGGTCAACCTCACGGTCGAGGTGGAGGCCGATGTGCCGGTCATCCTTACCGGTACCGCCCAGGGCGTGCGCGACGGCGGAATCCTCGATCAGACCACTCTGACGGTGCGCGTACGCGCCCTGCCGGACGCACTGCCGCGCTCGATCGAACTCGATGTCACCGACGTCGAACTGGGTGCCTCGGTGCATGTCTCCGACCTCGTCGCGCCGGCCGGTGTCATGATCGTCACCGAGCCCGAGCACGGCCTCGCATCGGTCACGATCACTCGTGCCACGCTGTCGGGTGAGGGAGACGGCAGCGGGGGAGACGACAGCGGGGGAGACGGCAGCGGGGGCGACGACAGCGGGGGAGACGGCAGCGGGGGAGACGGCAGCGGGTCCGTTGGTTCCGCAGCCGGGACCTCGGAGTCCGAGGAGGGCTAACGGGTCATGGCGGACGCGGCAGCGACGCCGCCGCCGGTCCGCGTGGTGGTCGGCCTCGGAAATCCGGGTACGCGCTATGCGCGAACGCGGCACAACGCGGGCCAGCGCGTGGTGGAGGGCCTCGCCGAGCATCTCGGTGCGGGCCGGTTCGCCGCGCGTTACGGCGCGCGGTATGTCGATGCCCGGGGTCCGCACGGCCCATTGGCGTTGCTCATCCCCACGACCTACATGAACGACTCCGGGTCGTCGGTGGGGCCGGCGGCGGGCAGCCTGCATGTGGCGCCGGATCAGGTGCTGGTGGTTCATGACGACATCGACCTTCCCTTCGGCATCGTGCGTGGCAAGCGCGGCGGCGGGCACGGTGGCCACAACGGGCTGCGCTCGATCATCGAGGGGCTCGGTGGCGCGGACTTCCTGCGGGTGCGCGTGGGAGTGGGGCGTCCACCGGCGGGCTTCCCCGGTGATGAGGCCGACTGGGTGCTGCGGGCATGGGACGAACCCGAGTCCGAGGTGAGTGCCCTCATCGCGGCCGGTCTCTCCATGACTGAGACCGTGCTGGAGTCGGGGATCGACGCCGGAATCGCGATCTGGCATGCCCGCCCGGCCTCGGAGCGCTCGCGCGCTCGCGCCGCCCGGCGCGAGGAGACGGAGGAATAGCGCACCTCCTCGATCACCTAGTACTGACATCGCCGCCGGTGCGGCAGGCGGCGGATCGTCTGCGTGTGGGCGAGTCGGCCGGACGCCTGGCCCTCGGGCGTCCCGCGTGGCCGTTGGTACTCGCGGCCATCGCCCGGCACGGCGGGCGTCCGCTGCTCATCGTGTCGCCGCGTGACGAGGAGGCCCGCGATCTCGCCACCGACCTCTCCGTCCTCCTCGGCGCGGATGCCGTGGCACTCTGGCCATCGCGCGGTGCGCCGTCGGGAGGGGCCGTCGGCATCTCGCCGCATCTCGTGGGACAACGCGCGCGCGCGGTGGCGTCGCTGGGGAAGGCGGGCCATGTGGTGGTGGCATCCACCGCCGCGTTGATCGAACGTATCCCGGCGGCGGATGGGCCGCATGAGCCGGTGGTCATCGAACCGGGGATGCGGGTTGACCTCGCGACGTTGGTTGATCGCCTAGCGGCCCTCGGGTACGAGCGCGTACCCCAGGTGGAGGAACGCGGTGACATGGCAGTGCGGGGCGGGCTGGTGGATGTGTACCCATCCACCGCGACCGTCCCGGTGCGCACGGATTGGTTCGGTGACGAGATTGAGTCGGTACGCGCGTTCTCGCCGTTCACGCAGAAGACCATCCGTCCGCTTGTGCGCGTGGAAGTCTGGCCGGCGGCGGAGGCGCCGGGGTCGGCGCTGGTGGATCCGCTTCATGGCACGGGTCCGGGTGACACGCAGGTGATCCGCCTCGACCCTCGTGAGCACGCACGGGCCCTTGGCGAGGCCGCAGAACGGTTGGAGGATGAGGCAACGGTGGGGGCACTGGGCGACGGCGACGTTCTGCTCGGCGTCCTCGAGCGAGCGTCTCTGCTCGACATCGTCGTTCCCATGGGTAGCGACGACGCGGCATTCGACGCACTCGAGGCCCGGTTCCCCACCCGCGGGATGGCCGAGGCCGAGTCAGAGATGGCGCGATTGTCCGGCGGACTGCAGCGACTGGTTGTGTGTTTCGTACGCCGTGGCGACATGGAGCGCACGCAGGCCGTCCTCCGTAAAGTGACGCCCGTCATCGTCGAGCCCGACGGGCGCATCCCCGCACCCGGCACGGTGGCCTTTATGCATCTCGACCTGCGCACCGGATTCGTGTCGCGTGCGCTGGGGCTCGCGGTGGTTCCGGATGGAGCGTTGATCCGGCGCCGCCGCGCGGCGGCGCGCGGCCCGTTGACCGCAGGTCGGCGGATCCAGTCGTTCCTCGACTTGCGTGTGGGTGACCACGTGGTACACGAGGACCACGGCATCGGACGCCTCGAGGCGTTTGAGACCCGCACGGTCGCCAACGTCACCCGTGACTATCTTGCGCTGGAGTTTGCGGGCGACGATCGCCTGTACGTACCGCACGATCACCTTCACAAGGTGTCGCGCTACGTCGGTGCGGATGGAGCCAACCCCGCATTGTCGAAACTCGGTGGCCGGTCGTGGGCCACCGTAAAGGCGCGCGCGCGGGCGTCGGTGCGCGATCTCGCCGGTGAGCTCATCTCGTTGTACGAAGCCCGTGGGCGTGCGGATGGGTTCGCCTTCCCGCCCGACGACGATCTGACTCAGGAACTCGTGCGCCGGTTTCCCTACCGCGAGACGGACGATCAGCAGCGCGCGATCGACGAGGTGACCGACGACATGGAGCGGGCGATGCCCATGGACCGCCTCATCTGCGGCGACGTGGGATTCGGCAAGACCGAGGTGGCGATGCGCGCGGCCTTCAAGGCGGCGGCCGGGGGCAAACAGGTGCTCATTCTCGTGCCGACCACCATCTTGGCCCAGCAGCATCTGGCCACGTTCCGCGAGCGCTTCGCTGATCTCCCCGTGAGCATCGACATGGTCAACCGCTTCCGTACGGCCGGGGAGACCAAGGAGGTGCTCGGTCGGTTCAAGTCGGGCGGACTCGACATTCTCATTGGCACCCACCGTGTGTTGTCGATGGACGTGCAGCCCAAGGATCTGGGGCTGGTGATCGTGGACGAGGAGCAGCGCTTCGGTGTGTCGCACAAGGAAGCGCTTCGCCAGTTGCGCCTAACGGTGGACATGCTCGCCATGAGCGCAACCCCCATTCCGCGAACGCTTCAGATGTCGATGTCGGGTCTGCGTGACATCAGTGTCATCGAAACCCCACCGCCCGGGCGCAGGCCCATTGCCACCCACGTGGGGGAGTTCGACGAGGGCGTCATCATCCAGGCGCTCACTCGGGAGAAGGCGCGCGCGGGTCAGGCCTTTTACCTGCACAACCGCGTGGAGACCATCGATGAGGCGGCGGATCGCGTGCGCCAGATGGTACCGGGGCTCCGGGTGGCGGTGGCCCACGGGCAGATGCCCGAATCGACCCTCGAGGACGTCATGCTGGCCTTCGTTCGTGGCGAGGCCGACGTGCTGGTGGCGACCAGCATCATCGAGTCGGGTCTTGACATCCCCCGCGCCAACACGCTCATCGTGGAGCGCGCCGATGCCCTCGGGTTGAGCCAGCTGTACCAAATCCGCGGCCGGGTGGGACGATCGGACGTTACCGCCCACGCGTACCTCTTCTACCCCGATGCCGGATCGGTGACACGCGAGGCCGCCGCACGCCTCAGGACTGTGGCCGACTACACCGAACTCGGCAGCGGGCTGCGTATCGCCATGCGCGATCTGGAGATCCGGGGTGCCGGCAATCTGCTGGGCGACGAGCAGAGCGGCCATGTGGCAGCCGTCGGGTTCGAGATGTACGTGGAGATGCTCCAGGAGGCCATCGCGGTCGGGCGCGGCGACGCTGCGCCCGAGGTGGAGGTGCGTGTGGAGATCCCAGTGTCTGCGTACATCCCCGCCGACTACGTGCCTTTCGAGGCCGCCAAGATCGACCTGCACCGGCGCATCGCCCTCGCGCCGGATGCGGACGCGCTCGCGCGCGTGGCGGCGGAGATCGCGGACCGCTTTGGCGATCTGCCCGCACCGGTGGAGGCCCTCGTGCGTGTGCAGGGGCTACGCCTCCTCATGCGACAGGTGGGTGCCCGGCAGGCGGCGGCACGATCGGGGCGCGTCATCATCGGCCCGATCACTCTCGGTTCGGCGGCAATGCGCGCGTTGCGCGACGGCGTGCCCGGTGCGATGTACTCCACGGCGGACAGCCTGATCAGCGTGCCGTCGCCGTCGTCGCCCACCGAGCGGGTGGACGCCGCCATCGCCGCCCTCGAGGTGGTACTCATGACGGCTGCCCTGGTCGCATGACCTACCTCGTCCTCATCGCCATCACGGCGGGCTTCGCCACGATCCCCCTGCCGATCTTCCCCTCGTGGATCGTGGTGGCGTACATGGTGGTGGAGTACGACCTGCGCCTGATTCCGGCGATTCTCTTAGGCGCAATTGGCACGGCGATGGGCCGCGTTGGTCTGGTTGCCGTGTCGCGCGTCGCCGGACACCGTCTGCTGGGCGCGTGGTCGCGCGGCAACCTCGAGTATCTGCACGCCAAGATGGAGAGCGCGGCGGGCAATCTGGGAATCGCCGTGCTTCTGGGTGCGTCGCCTCCGCCCGCCGGGGTTCTGTTCGTGCTTGCCGGACTCACGCGTGTGAAACTGTTGCTCGTCGCGGCGTCGGTGTTCGTCGGCCGCACGATCGGGTACGCGATCAGCGTGGGCGGGACGAGCCTTGCCGCCACTGCGCTGGCCAGCCAACTGCGCGATGTGGTCGGTCCGTGGTCGGTGGCGGTGGCTGTGGTCATTGTGGCCGGGGTGCTCGTGCTCGTTCTCCGAATCGACTATCGCACCCTTATCGAGGAGCGCCGGTTCCGTCTGCACCGTGGCCAGCGGTCGCGGTGAGGGGTGGGCTACAGTCCCGGCCCGTGACGCGGCGCTCCCACATCATCGCCGCCGCCGTTGTCGTGATCGCATTGTCCGGAGTCGTCGCCGGGTGCGGCGGGAGCGCCCTGCCGGATGGTGTGGTCGCCCAGATCGCCGGACAGACCATCCGCACAGCCGAGCTCGACTATGCGCTGGCACAGCAGAAGGCCGCCGCCGACCAGCAGACGCAGACGTTCCCGGAGCCCGGGAGCGAGGAGTACACGGTCCTTCAGCGCCAGTCACTTGAGGGGCTCGTTTTCCAGCGCATCGTGCTGCTGGAGGCCAAGGCCTGCGGTACGCCGTGCACGGCAACGGCCGCGCAGATCGCCGCCGAACGCGCGGAGACCATCACAACGAACTTCTCCGGGAGCGCCGCGAAACTCGCCGACTTCTTGAAGGAGCAGCACCTCACGAACGCCGACGTGGATCGGATCCTGCGCGTGGGCCTTGAGCAGCCGAAGGTGGAGGCGCGCGTCACGAAGGGCATCACGTACTCGGCGGAGGAGGCACAGACGTACTGTGCGGAACACCCTCAGGAGTTCAAACAGCCCGCGAGCCGCGCGGCTTCGCACATCTTGGTCAAGACCGAGGCCGAGGCGGACTCGATCCGCGCTCAGGTCACCTCGTGGAACTTCGCCGATCTCGCGAGCCAGTACTCGATTGATCCGGGGTCCAAGGACAAAGGCGGCAGCCTCGGTACCATCAGCAAAGGGGCACTCGTCCCCGAGTTCGAGACGGTCGCCTTCGCGCTTGCCGACGGCGAGATCTCTCCGCCGGTCAAGACTCAGTTCGGGTACCACATCATCACCGTGACCCTGACGGCGGCGCGCGACACCCCATGCTCCGAGGCCGAGGCCGGAATCATCACGGCACAGACGGCGCTCAAGGAGGTCAAGGCGCTCGAAGTGTGGCGCACCACGGTCACCAAGAAGTACGCCGACAAGACCGTGTACGCCGACACCGATTTGGCGCCCACCGCGACGACGGCCGGGTAGCGAGCCGGTGATCCGGGTCATCGCCCTCGGTCCGGGCGACCCCGATGGGGTTCCGGCGATCGCGCTCGCCGCCATCGCGGAGGTCGTCCGGGGACGCCTGTTTGCACCGCCCCTCGACGACGGTCTGGCCCAGCGGGTGGGGGGACACCCTCTCACTCTCCCCGACGACGTCACATCCCTGCCGCCCGGTTCCGTGATCATGGCACCGGATGCCGACGCCCACGCGATCGCCCTGCGGCTTCCCGGTGCGCACACGCTCCCCGCCCGTGACGTGCTGCGGGCTCGGGCCATCGGCGCGCGGGTGGCCGAGTTAGCCGTGGTGGCAACGCGCTTGCGCGCCGACTGCCCGTGGGACCGGGTGCAGACCGCCCAGACAATCGTGCCCCACACGGTGGAGGAGGCGTTCGAGTTGGCCGAGGCCATCGCGACGGGCGATCCCGTGCATCAGGCGGATGAAATCGGCGACCTACTCTTCCAGGCGGTGTTTCTGGCGGGATTGCTTGAGGAGGATGGCCACGCCGACCTCGCCACCGTGGCGCGTGGCCAGGCCACGAAGTTGATCAGTCGCCACCCCCACGTCTACGGGGACCGGGTGGCTGCCGACGCCGGAGCCGTCGTGGACATCTGGGAGCAACGAAAGCGTGCGGAGCGTCCCGACGAGGGGATCTTCCACGAGCTCCCGCCGGGACTTCCCGCTCTGGCGTACGCCGCGAAGGCGCAGATGCGAGCGGCGAGCGTGGGCTTCGCCTTCCCCGATGTGCAGGCCGCCCTCGCCAAGTTGGACGAGGAGGTGCGTGAGGTACACGCCGACCCCAACCCGCACGAGGTCGGCGACGTGATCTTTGCGGCAGTGGCCGTGGCGCGTGCCGCCGGCGTGGACCCCGAGATCGCCGTGCGCGCCGCCGCCGTTCGGTTCCGCATACGTGTGGAGGGGGCTGCCGCGATGGCAGCGGAGGCGGGGGACGACTTCGAGACGCTCGACCCTGAGGCGCAACTCGACTGGTATGCGCGCTTTCGGAAACGTCCGTAGTATCGCGGGGCAGTCCGCACCGACTATCCGGAAGGTTCCATGGCCCAGATCACTCGCGTCCACGCCCGACAGGTTCTCGACTCCCGGGGTCAGCCGACCGTCGAAGTGGAGGTGGAACTCTCGAGCGGTGTCATCGGGCGGGCGGCCGTGCCATCCGGGGCGAGCACGGGGATGCATGAGGCCGTGGAACTGCGCGACGGCGAGCCGTTGGTGTTCGGCGGCAAGGGCGTGCTCAAGGCCGTGGCCAACGTGGAAGACGAACTGTTTGGTGCGTTGGTGGGTCTTGACGCGGACGATCAGGCCACGGTGGATCGCACCATGACGCAGCTCGACGGCACGCCGAACAAGGGCCGTCTGGGTGCCAACGCGATCCTCGGCTGTTCGCTGGCCGTTGCGCAGGCCGCGGCCACGGACGCCGGACTGCCTCTTTACCGATACATCGGCGGGGCCCGTGCTCATCGGATGCCGGTGCCGCTCATGAACATCCTCAACGGTGGCGTTCACGCCGACAACTCGGTGGACTTTCAGGAGTTCATGGTGGCGCCCGTCGGTGCGCGGACGTTCGCGGAGGCCCTCCGAATGGGTTCCGAGGTCTACCAGGCCCTGAGAGGTGTGCTGCGGGACCACGGCCTCGCTACCGGCGTGGGCGACGAGGGCGGGTTCGCCCCCGATCTCCCCAGCAACCGCGCCGCCCTCGAGGTCGTGATGGATGCGATTGCCGCGGCCGGGTTCCGGCCGGGCGACGACGTGGCCATCGCACTCGATCCCGCGACCACCGAGCTCTATCGCGACGGGGCGTACCACCTCGAGGGCGAGGGGCGGGTTCTCACCTCGTCCGAGTTGGTGGACTACTGGAGCGAGTTGTGCGACGCCTTTCCGATCGTGTCCATCGAGGACGGCATGGCGGAGGACGACTGGGAGGGGTGGGCGCTGCTCACCGATCGCTTGGGGAAGACTGTGCAACTGGTGGGCGACGATCTGTTCGTGACCAACACGGCGCGCTTGCAGATGGGCATCGACCGGGGAGTGGGCAACGCGATCCTTATCAAGGTCAACCAGATCGGAACGCTGTCGGAGACCCTCGCGGCGATCGAACTCGCATCGCGCAACGGATACCGCTCGATCATCTCCCACCGGTCGGGCGAGACCGAGGACACCTTCATCGCCGATCTGGCCGTGGCCACGGGCGCGGGGCAGATCAAGACCGGTGCCCCGGCGCGCAGCGAGCGCACGGCCAAGTACAACCAGTTGCTCCGGATCGAGGAGCAACTGGGGCCGGCGGCGTCGTATCCCGGGCCATCGGTGTTCTCCCACCACTGATGATCGGCAGTCGTACTCCTTGTCGGGCAGGAGGGAGCGCCCCGGTGGCGTACCCCATATCTGATGCTGAAACGGCTTCTGATCCTCGGACTCGTTGCGGGTCTCGCCATCGTGTACGTGGGTCCGGTGCGGGACTACCTGTACCAGAAGGGCCAGTTACGTACCGAACAGATCGACCTGATCGAGGCCCGTCAGGTGCGCGACGACCTCACCCGGCAGATCACGGCATTGGGGCAGGCGGCCGTGCTCGAGACGCGGGCACGCGAACTCGGAATGGTGCGTCCGGGAGAGATCCCATACGCCGTGCGGGGAATCACCGAGCCCGACCCGACCGAAACGGCGTCGTCCGATGACCGCACTGGCGTCTGGGGCTTCATCACCGGGCTCATCGACTGACGCCGACGCGGTGAGGCGGCTCATCGGCCGGGATCCCCACTCGGGGTTCCGTGTGGCCGTGCGGTGTCCCCAAGGCGGCCCCGCGGTGATCGAAAACGCTGCACGAGACTCGTCGGGTTCCCCCTTCCCCACGCGCCACTGGCTCACGTGTCGTGCCCTTGCCACCGCCGTGAGCAGGCTTGAGGCCGAGGGCGGAGTGCGCATGCTCGAGGACGACCCCGACACTGCCGGTGCGCTCGCGGACGCCCATCGTCGTCACGCCGAGTTGCACGAGGGGTATCGCGTCGCGGGTGTGGGGGACCCGATGCACGTCAAGTGCCTGCACGCTCACCTGGCCTTCGCACTTGCCGAGGGCGGTACCCCGGTGGGCGACTGGATCGTGGCGCGCAGTGGTGCGGTGTGGCCGGGCACGTGCTGCGCGGTGGCGCCGTCGTGAGCAGTGCCACCCCCGAGGTCGCGAATGCGCTTGTCGAGTGGGACGCCGGGGAGCGGCGTCTCGCCGAGGTGAGCCCGGTGCGCGACGTCCGGATGCGCGTGGTGGCCGCCGTGGAACACGAACTGCGCCGCCGCGTTGGGTCGTGGTACGCGCTCGCTGACCTCGTGGAGGCGTACGGGCAGTCGTCGGGGTGGTTTCTTGAGGTGGCCGAACGTACCGCCCCGACCGTGCCCGCCGCCTGGGACGCCTCGATCACGCTCGATGCCGCGTTCGCGCGGTGGGCCCGGGGCGCATTCGATTCGGGAACCCGATGACTCCGACCGAGGACCCGGGCGCACGCCCGGGTCGCAACCGCCCCGGTCGCCCGCGCCGTGGGAACACGGCTCCGGCGATGATTACCCGTGGCCTCGCCATCCTGGTCGCTGTCGCCATCCTGATGATCGGAGGACTGATCGGCTACATCGCTCGGGGTGGCCCCGACGCCCCGACGGACCTGACGTTGATAACGGACATCCCCACGGTGACGGTGACCGTCCCGGCGCGGTGACCTGACCGGCGGTTCCAACCACCCGGTGTCTGACACTTAACATTTGTTATCACCACGCCGTTGGGCGGGACTCGGTGGGCTGTCCTCACCACTCGGTGTCTGACACTGAACAATTGGTGGCACCACGCGAGCGGATCCGGGTCCAACACGGAAAGCGCCGTGGTGTCTCCGGTTCGCCCCGGATCTGGGCGGATCTCGACCGGGACGACGACGAGCGCATCGACCGCAAGCGTGCCCTGCACCCCATACGTGCGGCTGGGCGGTCTGGCGTAATCGCTAAGAAGCACACGGGCACGGACCATCCAGGTTCCCGGCGTGCGCGTCGCCGAGGACCTGCTGGGTCGTCGGTTCACCGCGGACTAGTTCACCAGAAACCAGCGACGCAGTAACGGTGTTCGATCGTGCCTACGTCGCTCCGCCCACGATCACCTCAGCCAGCCCGGCCGGTAGCCCCTCCCTCGCCGGCACCGCGCTCACCATCACCGGGACGGGGTTCGTCAGTGGCACCACGGTGACCGTGGGCGGGAATCTCTGTACCTCCGTGGCGGTGGTGTCGGCGACCTTGATCACCTGCACCGCTCCCAAGGCCCGTGCACCGGGAACGGTGAACGTGGTGGTGACAAACCCCTTCGGGACTGGGGCGGCCACCGCCGCTGGCGCCTTCGCCTACCGGACGCCCATTAGCGCCCGGACGACCTGCAAGCGCAGTGCCTGTATCACCACGGGCCCGGTAACCCGATCTGCCACGCGCTACACCCAGACTGCCCAGATTGCCCCCCTCACTCAGCTGGCAACTGGGGTGCGCACGGGAAAGTGCACCGTAATCGGAAACAAGCGCCGGCAAACCTTCCAGTGCACCATCACGTTGACGAAGGGCCAGTGGTCGCTCACCACCGCCGCCTGAAAGGGCAGGACCGTGCCTGCCGTCGGCCTCCGGGCCTCCCTTCGCTCAGGTTGGCCGAGATAGGACTTCCATCGTTTGCGTGGATCGGGATTGACTAAGGACCTATCCCACTTGGGCTGCCTCCAGGGTCCTGTCGTGAGCTTTCTTGAAGGCGGTCAGGCCGCTAGCGAGGTGGAGCAAGGCGAGGTGGTTCTCCGCCGTCTTGCACCAGCGAATCAGAACTCCGCGGTTGCGGTTAAGCTACGAGTGGCAGGCCTCGACAACCACGCCGCTGGGCGGAATTAGATGGGCTGTCCTGGGGGAGGGGCCGTCCACTCGAGGGCCAGAGTGTGGTCGCGGGTCTCGCCAGAGTTGATGAGGGCGTGGATGTCGGGCAGCGCCTCGCGCACGAGGTACACATGTCGCTGTCCCACACTCCGTTTTTCACCGAGGAGGCCGGCGCGCACGAGGGCCTCACCCACCTCAAGCGCGTCGTGGTGGTCGTCCGATGCGACGCCGCGCTTGAGGTGGGTGAACTCGGTGTGGTGCTGCACGCCGACCTTTCCACTGCGGAGCAGGCGCTTCAACACCATCCGGGCGTGACGACGACGGGGACAGGGGTCGTCGTCCACGGCCAAGCTCGGGGCGTCGGGTACGGGAGCGGCGCCGTTGAGCCCCCACTCGTGGAGAAGCGCGACCATCTCGTCCGGGTACGACGGTGAGTCACTTGCCTGTCCGTGCGCCTCGAGAACGAGGGCCACCTGCACCGGGTGGGACCAGGTCCCCTTGGCGAGGGCGGTGAGGGGGTGGTCCGGATCGAGCCGTTGAGGTAACTCAGTGAGGTCGATCCGAGTGCCCTCGGGGTGTACGTCGTCGGGCAGCTGGGCCGATGTGCCACGTGCGGGTGGGTGGTGCGCCCCCTCCACGGCGATCGGTACACGGTCGGGGACGACCCCGGGGAGCGTCAGCAGAACGAAACCGCGCCAGTCCCTTACGCCCACGGCATCGGGTACCGCACCGGCAGTTACCGCGGCGCGCAGCGACCGCAGGAGGACGTCGGCCGGGCCGCGGGGTGCGAAAGCGCACGCCTGCTCACTCGATACGGGCAGCAGCCATGCGGGGCAGCCGTCCGGGGTCGTTCCCGCCCATGTCCACGCCACGTACGCACGGTCGTGCACGTGGCGCCCTGCGAGGTGGAGTGTTTCGCACACGGCCTCGTCATGATCCCCTCGGCTCCAGGCGGGAAGGGTGTGTGCCACCTCGACCTGGTCACGGGACAAGTCCGCGATGGTCAGGTGTGTCATCGGCCCGGTGCATCCGGGCCGGGGGTCCTATCCCTCGCCGCCGAGGTCGTCATCATCATCGGCGATCTCATCGGTGTCCTCGTCGAGCATGTCGTCGTCCGAGTCGGCATCCACGATGCTGGCATCGGCGAGACCCTCGATCGAGGCGGCGTCGCCGGAGGCGACCGCCTCAAGGACCTCCACGAGACTCGTGGCACCGGCGACCGGGGAGTCGTCGTCGATGTCGAAGGCGTCGTCATCATCGAGATCGAGGAGGAGTGGGTCGGCCTCGAACACGGTGGCCACGGGGAGCTCACGCTCCTCGGGGCTGCCATCGGGGTTCCAGTGGACTTGGACCTCGCCGGCGAGGATCTCGGCCTCGGACAGGGCGACCGGGTCACGGGAGGACAACTCGCCCGGAGCGGGTGGCGGTGCGTCTTCGGAACGCAACTCGGCGGGGTCGGCTGTGAGCCAGAGCGTGATCTGGCGCGCGCGCTTCGAAACGGCGTGAACCAGCGCATAGCGGCTGCCATCGACGTGCTCGAGTGCCTCATCCAGCCGACGTCCGTAGAGCATCAACCCTCCCAGGGTCTCCTGCGATCGGCGAGGGAGTGTAGCGGCATCGTCCGCTGATACCGGTTGACGCCGTTCGTGCGGTTTGGCACGATCGCCGTATGAAGCGTGTGCGTGATGCGATGAGTGAGCTCAATGCGATGGTCGGGCCGGAGCACACACTGCGCCAAGCCTCGGAGCGGATGGTCCATCACCGCACCGGTGCGGCCGTCGTGATGGACCACGCCCTCCCCGGACCCTGCGTCATCACTGAGCGTGATCTGCTCAAGGCGATCGCCGCCGGTAAGGATGTGGACGTGGAGGTGGTGGGCGATCACATGACCGGATCGCTCATCACGGCAGCGCCCGAGTGGCCACTGGTACAGGCGGCCGACCAGATGGTGCGTCACGGCATCCGGCACGTCTTGGTGTTCGAGGGCCCCGAACTCGTCGGAATCCTGTCGATGCGAGATGTCATCCGCGTCGGGGGACTCGGTCCCGATGTGGGGTCCCCCGCCGACTAGGTGGTTCGCGCCGGGATGCCGTTCTTCGTTACGGCATGGCGACGGAACCGATGACGGGCCGGGCGGGCCCCGCCCTCGTCGGTCTCAGGCGGCGCGGTTGAGATCGATGCGTACGCAGGTCGGGCCATCGCCCTCAACGCCACGCCCGACGGTGACATGGTCGACGAGTTGGCGCACGATCCAGAGTCCACGGCCGCGCTGCGCAGTGGGGCACGGCGGATGGTCCATGACGGTCTCGCCCCAGTCGAAGCCTGTGCCGGAGTCGCTCACCTCCACGTGAACACCAGCTTCGCAATCGGCCACGATGTGGATGGGCGCCTGGCCGTGCTCCTGTGCGTTGGCGATGATCTCGTTGATGGCAAGTGCCAGATCGTCGGCCCGATCGCCGAACCCGGCACGCTGCGCCAGATCGTGCACGGCGGCACGCACGGGTGCGATCTCGTCGGGGTCGGCGCCAATCGTCGCCTCAAGGTGTGTGGAGTCGGCGTGCATCGTATGAGCGCCGGGCGACGGCATTGCGGCTGTCCCGACGGAGTAAGAGTACGTCGTAACCCGGGTGTCGTCCTTCCTCGTGTCACGTCGCTACCATGGTTGTGTGACGAGGACACGATTCGGAGGCCGTGTGCTGGCGCGTCGCGTGTTCGTTCCCTCCGCCGCCCTCGCGCTGCTCCTTCCCGCTGTCGCCATGGCCCAGAGCGACCCGGCGGCATCGGTTCTGCCTGCCGGTACCGTGCCCCTGGGTGTGACGGTGGAGGGCATCGAGATCTCCGGACTGCCGGCCCTCGACGCTCGGCAGCGTCTGTACGACCAACTGGTGGCGCTGCGTCGCTCGCCCATGCCGGTGACATTCCGGACGAAGCAACTCACCATCGATCCCGATGCCGTCGGGTACCAGGCCGATGTGGATGCCACCATCATCACGGCGTTCCAGCAGGCACCACCCCCGGGCACCACGATCGATGTTCCGCTCGTGGAGCGTATCGACACGGCGAAGTTGGCCACCGTGCTCACCTGGCGGGGTGCGCAGGTGAGAACGTCGGGTCGGGACGCAGCGCTGTCACTCCGCGGCCTCATACCGATCGTGCGCAAACCCGTGTTGGGGTACTCCATCAACGTCGCGGAGTCCACGGCATATCTCGCTCCCGCGTTCCTCGCCGCCCGACCCGCCACCCCGTACGCACTGGTGGTCACTGCGGTCCGCCCGGCGGTCACGTCGGTCGGGGTGATCATCGTGGTGAGCCAGAGCGAGTTCAAGTTGCGCCTCTGGAAGGGCACCAAGCGCATTCGGACCTATCCCATCGCAGTGGGTCAGTCCGCGTACCCGACGCCCACGGGGAACTACCAGGTAATCGACAAGCAGATGAATCCCACGTGGTTTCCCCCCGATTCAGTGTGGGCGGCGGGTCTTGGGCCGGTTCCGCCCGGGGTGAGCAATCCACTTGGTACGAGATGGATCGGCACGTCGGCGCCCGCGATCGGGATGCACGGCACCCCGGACCCGTCGTCCATCCGCAGCGCAGTGTCGCACGGCTGCATCCGCATGTACATCGTCGATGTGGAGGATCTGTACTCGCGCGTGCAGCTCGGAACGCGGGTTTACATCAGGTAGGTGTCCGGCGATTGGGAGGTGTTAGACACCGCGGCTCCCAGACAACATTGCCCGAATTCGTGCCGCGTCGACGGGGGGCAGGAGCGCACGGACGACGGTGCCCTCGGGACCGGCGTCCTGATGCACATCGCGGCCCGCCGCGTAGATGGCCGAGATGATGTCGCCGCGGGAATACGGGACCTCCACTTCGAGCTGATGCCACTGCCCACGGGCCGTGGCGAGGAGATAGTCGCGCAGGTCGTCGATGCCCTCGCCGCTGTGTGCCGAGGTGAGGATGGCGCCCGGATGCCGGTGGAGGAGGGCGTGGCGCTCCTCCTCGTCGAGGCGATCGACCTTGTTCAGCACGAGGAGGCGCGGGACATCGCCGGCGTCGATCTCGTCGAGCACCGTGTCCACCGCGAGGGCGCGAGCAGCCCGGCTGTCGTCATCGTCGCTGGCGTCGGCCACATGCAGAATGAGGTGGGCGTCGCGTACCTCATCGAGCGTCGATCGAAACGACTCGACCAGTTGATGGGGAAGATGGCGGATGAATCCGACGGTGTCGGACACCAGCACCTTTATGCCGTCGCGTGAGAAGGCCCGGGTGGTGGCATCGAGCGTCTCGAAGAGGGCGTCGTTCACGCCCATATCGGCTCCCGTGAGCGCGTTCATCAGACTCGACTTTCCGGCGTTCGTGTAGCCCGCCAGCGCCACACGGGTGGTGGGCGACGCCAGTCGCTCCTCACGCATGGTCTCGCGGCTTCGTGCCACTTCGGCCAAGCGCTGTCGAAGCACACCCATCCGGGACCGGATTATGCGCCGGTCGGTCTCGAGTTGGCTCTCCCCGGGGCCACGGGTGCCCACGCCGCCGCCGAGGCGCTCAAGGTGCTGCCACAGACCCTCTTGGCGCGAGTACGAGTACTCCATCTGGGCGAGCTCCACCTGCAACTTGCCCTCCGCCGAGCGGGCGTGCAGGGCGAAAATGTCGAGGATGAGTCCGGTGCGATCGACCACGCGGGTCTTCAGTTTGTCCTCGAGGTGACGCTGTTGCCCCGCCGAGAGGTCTCCTTCGCATGCCACGAGGTCGGGAGTGTTCTCCGTGACCCACTCGCTGAGTTCTTCCAGCCGCCCGCGTCCGAGGTAGAGCCGCGGGTCGGGGCGATCACGTCGCTGCACAACGAGGTGGACGACCTCGGCACCGGCGGTCCGTAGGAGTTCGGTGATCTCGGTGACTCGGTCACCCTGCTCCACGGGCGAGCAGTTGAACGAGGCGATGAGGGCCGCGCGTTCGAGCGCGTTGGGATCAGGATGGACCGGGCGCCGTTCGTCCTCGGGGCGCTCGGCCCGGCCTCGGTAGGTGCGCTGGAGTTCCCTAGCCATTGCTCGATGTCCCCTCGCGGTCCTCGCCAGCGGCGGCCTGGCGCATGAGGTCGATGGTGCGGAGCACCGCGGAATCGTCCACCGGACCCTCCGTCCGTACGAAGAGCGAGACCCTGCCGACGATCACGCTGAGCGCCCGGGCGTTGGCCGCACGGTAGCCCTGCGCGCCACCGTACCCCGCGGGCGTCCAGGCATCCCCGTTGGGAACCACGGCACGTGCCGCCGCGCCGCCCAGAGATCCGGCGGCCGTACCGTCGTCCCACAGGGCCGCGGTGGCGGAGAGGAGGGCCCCGTTCGGCCCCGTCCAGTCGCGGGTCGCTGCTGATCTGAAGCCGGCGCCGGGCAGGCCCGCGGTGAGCGCCGGGTCATCGCGCCCCAGAACGGCACGGGGATACTCCGCAATCCCGATCGTCCGCTCTGGGCCGGTGGGCGTGAGTCCGGGTCGCGTGGGGAGCACCCGCATGACGAAGGCCGGGTCGGCCTCGTGGTAGCTCTGCTCCTGGAGACCCCCGAGGCCGCATCCGGAGAACAGGGTCGCCGAGATGGCCACAACGGCCCCCACCCCCACACGCCGCCGTCGGGCGGCTCGCTCGGCTCCGGTCCTCACCGCTCTCATATTGACACGCGCCGACTGCCGCCCCTCGGGGGAGGTGATGAGCCGGACGGTGAGTGGATACGGGCGCCACCGTCGCGTGGATGAAAGTGACGATCGCGGGGGACTGCGCACAGACCACCGTCGCAGTGACCGCGGGGGTCTGGTGCCAACCAACCGCTCACGAGATCACGGGTCGGATGGTCCACGAGATGGTGCGGACTTGCCGTTTGGACACCCCGGTTACCGTCGCCGTCATCTCACCCGTGATCTCGCGATCGCGTGCCTCCCGGGCCGACTCCGTCCACGCGGAACGTGTGGGCGACTCCGATTAGGATGTCCATGCTGTCGGGAACGGGCCGCGCGGGGCGGAGAGGGTGTCGATGGGGGTACACCTCGTGGCGGTACGCATGTCCATCGTCAATCCGCCCGCGGTGCTCGGTCGCCGTCGCGGTGTGACGTTGTTCTCCACCCACCCGCCGACGGACGAGTGGATCCGACGCCGTTGTGGGCTCGGTCCCGCCGCCCCGGCACAGACGGCCGAGGAGGCACACGCATGAGCATCAAGGACACCATTGCGTCGATGATCAATGACGAGACGGCCGCCCACAAGCGCCAGGTCGAGTACGTCACCCGCGAGTTGGCGGAGGGGCGCCGGCTCAACGAGATTCTCGATGACCCGTACCTCACCAATCGCTTGACCCCGGTGCAGCGTCGTGCCCTCGTCGAGGAGCCCGCCATCGTGGCGGCCGCGCATCACGAGGCCGTCGATGAGATTCGCGCCCGCCTCGAGGAACTCTGCGAGTCCTGATCCGGGCCTGACGCGCAAGCCCCGCCGCTCCTCCGTGGAGACCTTCTTCTTTCAGAACGGCACCATCGTGGTGTTCGTGTCCGGAGTCGTGCTGTTCGCGCTCGGATTCGCCGCGTGGCTCCAGCGCCGACGTGCCACCCGCCTCGCACTCACGTCGTCGCTCATCTGGCTCGCGTCGTTCGCGTTCGTCGAGGCCCTCGTGGTGTGGGGGTACGTGTTCATCCCCATTCAGGCCACGTTTCTCGGGCCAGAGGTCATTCAGGTACTGGTCGTCATCCGGACGATCCTGCAGACAATCGCCGTGGTCTTTCTGTTGCAGTTCGGTCTGCATCTGGTGCCATGGACCAGACGACGGCTGGTGCCGCTCACCACCGCGTCCGTGGTGCTGTGGATCGCCCTCATCATCATCCCGATTCTGGTCGCCAGTGGCCAGGACTGGAGCGTGTTCGAGTGGGAGGCCAGTACGGCCGCGCTGTCCCGCTACGGATTCCTTTTCCCGGGTGCGCTGCTGTCGGCATATGGCATGTGGGTGCGACGCGAGGAGCTGACGCGTGCCGGGATGACCGGTATCCGGCCCTATGCCGCGCTTGCCTCCGCCGCGCTGTTCGCGTACGCCGTCGTCGGGGGCGTCGTGGTGGAGTCGGCGCCGTGGGCGCCGGGAGGCATCGGCAACGAGGTGGGGTGGTTCGAGGCCACCGGTTTGCCGATTGCGGTGGTACGGACCGCCATCGCGTTCGTACTGCTGCTGGCCGTCATCAAGCTGCTCGACATCTTCGAGGTCGAGGCCACGCAGCGCATGGAGACCCTCGATCGCGCACGCCTCGTGGCCGAGGAGCGTGCGCGCTTCGGGCGTGATCTCCATGACGGGACGATTCAGTCGATCTACGCATCGGGGCTGCACCTCGAGGCGATCGCGCTGGACACCACCGATGGCACGGCACGCAAGGAGATGCACCAGGTTGTCGGCAGTCTCAACGCCACGATTGTTGGACTCCGCGGGTACATCCGTGGACTTCAGGCCCCCGACGGCGGTCCCACGGGCATCGTGTCCGACCTCGATCGGGTCATCGTGGACTTCTCGTCCGTGACGCATGTGGAGGTGGAGTACCGGGTGACGGGCGTGGAGTCGTGCGGGCCGCTGCCCAACGACGCCGCTCAGCACCTCTCCCACATCCTGCGGGAGAGTCTCGCCAACGTGTCCCGTCATGCTGGCCCGTGCACGGTCGAGGTGCTGCTGACGTTCCGTCCCGATGAGCTCAATCTCGTGGTCACGGACACCGGAACCGGGTTCGCTCCCGATGACAGGGGTGAGGGCACCCCCGGGCATGGTCACGGAATCCCTAACATGACGGAACGGGCCCGTTGGTTGGGCGGGCGTGTCATCGTGGAATCCGTATCCACGGGTGGCACGCGTGTGATGCTTGCCATTCCACTCGACGATGTCGAGGCCACCGAGATGCCGCCGGACCTCCCGGACGAGGTGATCACCCCATGAGCGCAGTTTCCACCGATCCCATCCGCGTGCTAATCGTGGACGACCACCATGTGGTCCGCATCGGGCTTCGCTCGCTTCTGTCGCACTCGGGGGGCTTCCGGGTGGTCGGGGAGGCCGGGACGGTGGCCGACGCCGTCCAGATGGCCGCCCAACTCACGCCCGACGTGGTGCTCCTCGATATCCGCTTGCCCGACGGCAGTGGCGTGGAGGCCTGCCGTCGCATCAAGCAGGAGAACGCGGACATCAGTGTGGTCATGCTCACGTCGTATTCCGACGAGGAGGCCATCGTGGGAGCCGTCATGGCCGGTGCCTCCGGCTACCTGCTGAAGCAGGCCGACGCCGAACGTCTGACTCAGGCGATCCGTGATGCCGCTGCCGGATCATCGACGCTCGATCCGAAGGCAACCGGCGCTCTCCTCTCGCAGTTCCGTGAACTCTCCGCCAAACAGGCTGAGGCGGAGCTCGCCGGGCTCACCGATCGCGAGCGCCGCATGCTCACCCTCATCGCCGAGGGTTACACCAACCGTGCCATCGGCGAGGTACTCCACCTCTCCGAGAAGACCGTGCGCAATCACGTGAGCCAGTTGCTGCGCAAGTTGGGGTTCCAACGTCGTTCTCAGGCTGCGGCCTGGGCCGGCGAGCGCCGGCTGGAGCTCCCACCGGAGTAGACGGTCGGCGCGCCACGGACCCCCGGTGCCTGACACTTAACATTTGTTACGTGCCAGACACGGGGGGAGTCCGCGCGCGGAGGGTCCCTTCCGTGACGTAGATATTGATTCCTGTCATAAGGAATACTTGTAATCGTGATCAGTCCCGATTACCGTCCCGGCCCTTCGACGGAGCCATGTGCCGGGAGGATCATGGACGGGCCCGCCCTTCGCGTCATCGACGCGTGCAAGACATACGAGCGCAGTGAGCACATGGCCGTGCAACCCACGTCGTTCGACGTCGCGCGCGGGGAGTTCGTGAGCCTCGTCGGGCCGAGTGGGTGCGGCAAGTCAACGCTCCTCGGAATGATCGCCGGTCTGCTCGCGCCGGACTCCGGTCGTGTTGAGGCGCTCGGTGAGATCGTCACGGGCCCGGGTGACGGCCGCGCGATTGTGTTTCAGGACGCGGCGCTGTTTCCCTGGCTCACGCTTCGTGGCAACGTCGAATACGGCCTTCGTGCCCGAGGGGTTCCGAGACCTGAGCGTCGCGAGAAGGTGGACGCTGCACTGCGCATGGTGCATCTCGACCACGTCGCACAGAAGCACCCCCATGAGCTCTCCGGCGGTATGCGCCAACGCGCATCCATCGCACGTTCCCTCGTTCTGGACCCCGCGATTCTGCTGATGGACGAGCCCTTCAGCGCGCTCGACGCCCAGACCCGCACCATCCTCCAGGATGAGTTGCAGCGCATCTGGCTCGAAACCCGGCCCGCTGTGGTGTTCGTGACCCACAATCTCATCGAGGCCGCATTCCTATCTGACACCGTGCATCTGCTGTCGTCGTCGCCGGGGCGAATCGTGAAGACCTATGAGATCGACATCCCGCGACCGCGCGATGAGGCCGATCCCGCGCTTCTCGACCTCCGCCACGACATGCTCGAGCGACTTCGTGCCGAGGTGGACGACGCCGCCCGACGCCGCGCAGAGATTGCCGAGGGGTCGGTCCTGTGAGCACGGAATTCGGTCGCCCCCGCGATTCCCGACACACCACGGGAGATCGGCTGGTGGCCATCGCCATGCAGATCGCGCGCAAGGGGTGGTTCGTTGCGCTCTTCGTCGGTATGTGGTGGCTGGTCACCGCAGCGGGATGGGTAGACCCCTACAAACTCCCGGGCCCCGGTGACGTGGTCTCAACCCTCGGCACCCTCTTCACCGAGCGCGCTCTGCTCGCAGATGTCGCGGCCACGCTCCTCCGCCTGCTCGAGGGGTGGGGCATCGGTGTCGGCGCCGGCGTACTGCTGGGCCTCCTCACCGGCAGTTCACGGATTCTGGAAGACGGAATCCGTCCGGTCATCGCAGGCTTGCAGGCCGTTCCCACGATCGCCTTCCTTCCGCTGGCGATCCTCTGGTTCGGGTTCAACGGTACGGCGGTACTGGTGATCACGGCCTTCGGCACGTTCAAGCCCATGGCCATCGCGACCTACTCCGCCATGCATCAGGTGTCTCCCACACTGATGATGGCCGGGCGCGCATTGGGCGCACGCGGCCTGTTTATGCAGCGCACTCTGGTGTTCCCGGCGATCGTTCCCAGCCTAGTGACGGGACTCAAACTGTCGTGGTCCTTCGCCTGGCGCGCGCTCATGGCCGCGGAGATCGTCGTGACCGGTGCGCAGGGGCTCGGCGGCGTTTTGGAGTTGGGTCGCGAGATCGGCGCCATCGACGTCGTCATCGCGGTGATCCTCGTCATCCTCGTGGTGGGAATCGTGTTCGAGCAGTTGGTGTTCGCCCGGCTGGAGCGGTGGGTCAATCGTCGCTGGGGGCTCGTGGGTGCGCGCTAGGCGCGCCGTCACGAGTCTCGTCGTCGCCGTGGGACTGATACTGGCTGCGACCGGGATCGCGGGTTGCGGGGACGGTGGCGGGCAGCCCGCCACCGTCCGTCTGGGCTTCCTGCTCAACGTCACCCATGGGCCGGCCATCCTCGCCATGCGTGGCGAGTTCGTGGGTGGGCTCGCGGGACTGCCCGTGGATGAGCAGGTGTTCGCGAACGGCGCGGAGGAGATCAGTGCGCTCCTCGGCGGATCGCTCGACGCTGCCTACGTCGGTCCGGGGCCATACCTCCTGGCCGAGAGCCGTGCTCCCGGTCGGCTGCGTCTCCTCGCTGGCGTGGCGGAGGGAGGCCAGGCGATGGTCGCTCGCCCCGGCACCGGCATCACGTCGCTGGCCGATCTCGACGGTCACGCGGTCGCGGTTCCGGCGCACGGCAACACCCAAGATCTCACCCTGCGCGTGCTGCTCGACCGGGCCGGCCTCCGCACGGAGGATGACGGTGGGAGTGTGAGGGTGATTCCGGTCAAGAGCGCGGCACTTCCCGCGGCGATGAGGGATGGTGTGGTGGACGCCGCGCTCGCATCCGAGCCCTACGCCGCGCGCCTCGTGGCCGATGGCGACGCAGCGCCGGTGCTCGATGTCAACCGGACGATCGGGCGATGGCGCATCCCCGCGACCCTTCTTGTCGTGACCGAGGCGTTCGCTCGCACCACGCCGGCCGCGGTACGTGCACTCATTACGGCGAACGCCCGTGCGGTGCTCCGGGCCGGTGCCAATCCGCAGGTGGTGGCGCGTGAGTTCAACCGCTTGCTCGCCGACTCGACCGGCAAGGAGTTAGACGTCGGGATGCTCGTCACGGCGCTTCGCGACACCACAATGACGACCCGGGTGTCCGCGATTGGCATGGCGCGCGTGCTCGAGGGCGCCGAGATCGCGGGGTACCTCGGGGGCCCCGTGTCGCCCGCAACCCTCCGTCCGCGTCCGGGGTGATGCCCCGAGGGAAGGAGTCGGCCTGCCCGTGTGGAAACGACAGGCGCATCGGCACACTTCCGGGAGGGCGAGAGATGGCGCGTTCTGCGCGCGTACTGGCAATGGCGAATCAGAAAGGCGGTGTCGCAAAGACGACGTCGTCGCTGAGCCTTGCCGTCGGCCTCCACGAGAAGGGTCAACGGGTCCTCGTCGTGGACCTCGACCCCCAGAGCAACCTGTCTATGAGCCAGGGTATCGATGTTGAGAACCTGACCCATGGCATGTTCGACGTCTTGGTGAAGGCGATGCCGATTAGCGAGATCGTGCAGGTGCGTGAGATCGACGTGGCCCCCGCCGGCATCGAACTCGCCGGAGCCGAACTCTCGCTGTCGAGCATGATCGGCCGCGAACGCGCTCTCGACCGCGCTCTCGCTCCGGTCAAGAGCCACTACGACTACATCATTCTCGACACGCCGCCGTCGCTCGGCCTGCTCACCATCAACGCGATGGTGGCCTCACACGGCATCATCGTCCCCGTGCAGTGCGAGTACCTCTCACTCCGCGGGCTCGCCCAGCTCACGCAGACGCTGGCCCAAGTGCAGGAGCACCTCAACCCCAATGTTGTGATCTTCGGCATCCTCCCCACCATGTACGACGGCCGCACCATGCACTGCCGCGAGGCGGTGGGCATGCTCGTCGACAACTTCGGCGATGTGGTGTTCCGCACCCGTATCGGTAAGACCGTGCGCTTCGCCGAAGCCCCGGTCCAGGGACAGAGCATCCTGGCCTACGACTCGTCCGGACAGTCCGCCCGTTGGTACCGTCAACTTGTGCGCGAGGTGCTCGAGCGGGATGGGGTCTGGAGCGACGACATCGAGCGCATGCGGCGCCCGGTGCGTCAGGTGCGCCCGCAGTCCGGAGTTGGCCTTAGGCTTGCGTCGTGAAGAAGCAGTCGATGCGCGAGGGTCCGCTGGCGGACCTCTTTCGGAGCACCACCGGTGAGGGGGGTGCTCAGGGCCTCCAGTCGGAAGCCCCGACGGACAGCCGCGCCTCGGACATTCCCCAGCGCATCGAGGGCTACGCGGTTGTTCGCGTGGTCGGTGTGGGCGGTGGTGGCTGCAACGCCGTGGATCGCATGGTGGAGGCCGGCCTGCGTGGTGTGGAGTTCGTCGCCATCAACACCGATCGTCAGGCGCTCGACTCGAGCCGCGCGGATGTCGTCATCCCCGTGGGCGCCGAGGTTACCCGCGGTCTCGGTACCGGCGGTGACCCCGCCATCGGCGAGATGGCTTTCCGTGAGAGCGAAGAGCACCTTCGCCGCGTTCTGCGCGGCAGTGACCTCGTCTTCATCGCGGCCGGGGAGGGCGGTGGAACCGGCACCGGTGGTGCGCCGATTGTCGCCAAGGTGGTGCGCGAGCTCGGTGCGCTGGCCGTGGCCATGGTCACCCGTCCGTTCGGCTTTGAGGGAAGCAAACGCGCCAACGTTGCCGAACTTGGGATCCAACACCTCAGCGATGCGGCGGACACCGTCATCGTCATCCCCAACGACCGACTCATGACGGTTCTCGAACGCGGTACCAGCGTGGGGCAGGCGTTCGCGGTTGCCGACGATCTGCTGCGACAGGGCGTGCAGGGCATCAGCGACCTCATCACCCTGCCGGGGCTCATCAACGTCGACTTCGCCGACGTGCGCACCATCCTCAAGGGCGCAGGTACTGCGCTCCTCGGCATCGGCTACGCATCGGGCGGCAGTCGCGCCACGGATGCCGCCACGGCAGCTATCTCGTCGGCTCTGCTCGAGACCCCGGTGGACGGCGCACGCGGAATCCTGCTCGGTATCACCGGTGGCCCCAATCTGTCGCTCGTTGAGGTGACCGAGGCCGCCCAGGTGGTGGCCGATGCCGCCGACCCGGACGCGAACATCATCTTCGGAGCGACCATCGACGAGGACCTCGACGATCAGGTGTGGGTCACCGTGGTGGCGGCGGGTCTGTCCGGAACGCCCACCCGCGCCACCGGGACATCGACATCGTCACGCCCCTCGGCGACGCGCATTGAGCGTGGTCGTCGGGAGCGCCCCGCATCGAACATGGCGGCGGCGCCCGAGATCTCCGATCCGCCGGAGGCCCCGGATCTGTCGGCCGGTGTCCCGCCCCCAGTGCGCCCCCGTGGGGAGTCGGCGCCGGAGTCGGCGGACCCCGCCCCGCGACAGATCACCGAGGTCCCCCCGTCTCCCGCTGACGAATCATCACCTAACCTCTTCTCCACAGGAGACAATGCGCCGTCGTCCGGGTCAGGCGACCCCGACGTCGGCCCTCCAACCACCTGACCCGACCCGCCCGGTGGTCCCGGGCACCCTCGTCATCAGGGTCCGCGATTCCGATCACGGGCTTGGATACCACGCCGCCGCATGGTCCGGCCGGTGACGTCGGCGATGACTCAGGTGATCGCCGGTATGGTGGACGGGGCCTCCGGGCCGAGTGCGGAACGGCACGGTCCGCGGATCAATCCGGAGAGCGGTGGCATGGACATGGACGCCGCTCCTCCCGGGGCGGTAACCCCGGTGAAGAGGGATGATGGCGTCGGGCCCCGGCACGCGGGCACTCGTGACGTCGGCGGCCCTCGCGCGGTCGGGATACCGACCGCGAACTCGCGGCGGGGCGCCACGCGTTATGCGGTGGCGGTGCTGCCGACATCGATGAGGACGGATGGGTGATGGTGCTGTGAGTACACGGATCGTGATGGTGGATGGGCAGAGGTACGAACTCCGCGCCGAGCCCCCCCGCTCGTCACTCACCGACGATGCCCACACCCTCTGGGGCTTCAACGTCCAGGTTATTGAGGGAGGTACCCCCATCGCCATCAAGACCTGTTTTGTGGGGCGCGTCTCCATGCAGATGCGTCATCCCGATGCGCTCACCGGCACCGCCCAGGATATTGCCGCCGCCGTCCATTCCCTCGCCTTCGACCGGGTGGCGGAGGGGCTTGCCAAGGGTGAGCTGGACGACGCGATCGTATTTGCCTAGGTGTGCGGACCACACACCTGTGCGATACGACGTACCGTGCCGTCCCCTGAGTGAGGGGTGAACCCGCGGTACGCCGCCATTCTGAGAGGGTGCCGATGTCGGGTACAGATCCCTCGTGCGGTGGATGCCACCGTGACCGGTTCTCGGAGCGGATGATCACCCGGGGGTGATGAGTATCTGCGTCGGGGAAGGCATCGTGAGTGATGGCGACGCGAGGAACGGCGGAGGCGCGAGAGTATCTCGTGGCATCCCCGGGCTGTGCGCAGTGCATCATCCCCCGTCTCCGTTGGCCCCCGAGGGTGGGGAGCGCGGACCGTCTCGTCCTCCCGAGCGCCCTTCGGGCGGCCGCGCGGACGAGACGGTCACCCGCGCACATGCCGCGAGGACGAGGCCGGTCAGATAGGCGTCGTGCCCGCGGGGGACGGGCGCGGGCCACCGATCGCCACGGCCACCGCGACGGCCTCGGGGCGCTGATCGTTGGGGCAGGTGTCCACGATCCGCCATGCTTCCCGTGCGGCCCAACGCAGACGCTCGGCTTCGTCGGGCCGTCCCTTGGCATCGCGGGCCTCTGACCTGAGGTACTCCAGTACGTCGGACCGCTCGCGGTCGGAAATCGCAGCTTGCGTGTAACCCCCACCGTGGCGCATCAGGATCCAGAAGACCAGTGCGAGCAACGGCAGCTTGATGGCCAGGAAGACGATGAGGGCGCCTATTGCCAGCGTTTCGGGACCGGCGACGGCACCCGCGAATGAGACGACGATCGTCCCGCCCACCACCAGAGCGGCGAGGATTGCCACGGTGCCGAGCGCACGGGCCGCCCGCAGATCACCGTTGGTGTCGTAGTAGCGGCGCACGATCCAGGAATTCTTCGCCGCCCGTGCCCGTGTGTCGCGCTCGATCCCCATCAGAGGGCGACGGTATCACCGAGGCACGTGGGATCCCGTGGTGCGGGCGGAGGAATCGCGACACCATGGGCGATGTGCACGGAGGTGGTCAGAGCGGGCGGCAGCAGCGTTTCGGGCGTGCCCCCGACATGCCCGGGAGCCACCCGGTGTGAGACACCGTCCGGCGGCAGGAGCATTCCGGGAGTGTCTGCCACCACGACACCTCAGGACCGAACGTGGCGAGGGCCAGGCAGCAGCAGCGTTCCGGGGGTGCCTGACACCGATACCCCCGGGGTGCCCCATGCCTCGCGCCGCACCATCGCGAGCGCGACCCAGCCGGTTCCCGGAACATCGATCGCGCTGGTCACCTGCCCGACCACCGTCCCATCGTCCATGAGCACCTCGGACCCGGGCGTTACCGGCCCCGCCACCGCGATACGCGAGAGGCGGCGGTTGGGATGCCCCCGGTAGTGGAGGCGGGCAACGGTCTCCTGCCCGAGGTAACAGCCCTTGTCAAACGAGACGGCACCCTCGAGACCGGCCTCCTGCACCAGCGTCTTGTCGCCGGTGTCCACGCCAATACGCGGCACCCCGGCACTGATCCGGAGCACCTCGAGCACGTCCGGGGGCGCGAGCGGCACCCCTGCCCGGGCGGCGAGGGCGTGGGGGTCATCGGTGATGACCTCAACGGTGCCGGGCACGACGCCGGGCACCACGGGGTCGTTCCCGGCACGCAGGGTGGCGATGGCGGCGCCACCCACGACTAACACATGTACCTCCTCGGGACCCATCACCGCAGCATCCTCCGACACGTGGTGGGCTATCACCTGGGCGACTCCGTCCGGGGCGGGAGGCGGATCGAGTAGAAGGGTGAACGCCTCGGACTCGTCGCGCATGACACTCATGCGCGCGAGGAGGTGCCCACGGGCGTCGAGCACGAGCGACTCGGTAGCGCCGCCCACGGGGAGCGCTGCGATGTCGGCGGTGAGGAGACCCTGCAGCAACGCCTGTGCGTCAGGTCCCTCGACCCATGCGATGCGACGCGGTGCCACGACGGCGGCGCCCGACCCGCCGGGGGCCATCCGGATCACCGCATCCGCGACGGACATCGCCGCGGGACGGGTCACGGCAGAGCGACCTTGCCATTGGTGCGGGCCCGCGCGGCAGCGACGCGCTCCCGGTCGGCGCCGTCGAGGGCCGCCGACAGGATGTCGCGCACCATCGTCAGGCGGACATCCTCCACGCGGCACTCGAGCAGATCCTGCTTCGGCTCCGCGGGCATCTCGATCATCCCGGCGATGGCGTAGGACAGCGGAATGTCGTCGCGTATGGGCGGCGGGGAGAGCGCCCCGGTGATCTCTGCGACGAGGCGCTCGAACAGACTGTGCACCTCGGCGGATCGGTCCTCGGATGCTTCGGGCGCATCGTCGGTGACGTTCTCCACCCATGCCGAGAGGTACATGCGGCCGGACGTCTCCTTCAGCACGCGTACCACCGTCTCGCCGATCGCATTCACATTCATGCGACCGTCGGCGAACCGGCGCCCGAGCGCGACGAACCGCGCGGTGCAGCCGATGGGCGACGCGCCGTCGCCATACTCCTGGATGAGGACGAACGGGCAATCATCCAGAACGCAATCGGCCAGCAACTGGCGGTAGCGCGGCTCGAACAGGTGCAGGGGCGCGTGCTCACCCGGTAGCAGCACGAGGCCGAGGGGGAACAGTCCGAGGTCGTCGAGATCCGGCATGCGCGGCGAGTGTAGCCATGAGGGTGACCGGGGATAGAGTGCGGAGTCAGATGCCCGACGCACCCCGTTTCGACTCGTCAGGTCTCCGGCCCGCAATCGCGGGGGTGGAGGCCTACGTCCCGGGTCGCCCGCTGGTTGATCTCCGGCGTGAACTCGGTGACATCCCCATCACGAAGTTGGCGTCGAATGAGGGCCCGTACCCGCCGTTCCCCGCGGCCGTACGGGCCATCATCGATGCCGCCACCGAACAGAACCTCTACCCCGATCCGGGGGCGTGGGCGCTCCGCGATGCCCTCGGCACATCGCTCGGCATCGACCCGGCACGCATCATGGTGGGCAACGGCGTGGACAGCCTCATCAAGGTCCTCTGCATGGCCATCCTTGATCCCGGGGACGAGATGGTGATGGGATGGCCGTCGTTCATCTCGTATCGGCAGGGGGCGATGATGATGGGCGCCCGATGGACGCCCGTCCCCCTCGGCTCGGATGGCGCGTACGACCTCGCGGCGCTCGCGGACGCCGTCGGCCCGGCCACCAAGATTGTGACCGTGGTAAGCCCGAACAACCCGACCGGCGGGGCCGTGGCACACCACGAATTGGAGCGGTTCCTCGACGCCCTCCCTCCGCATGTCCTGCCGGTACTCGACGAGGCCTACTTCGAGTACCTCCCGGATGGGGGGCACGACGGCGTGAAACTGCTGACGGAGGGCCGTCGCCTCGTCGTCATGCGCACCTTCAGCAAGGCCTACGGTCTCGCCGGCACCCGCATTGGCTGGCTGGCGGGTCCGGTGGGCCTCGCCGATGCTCTCGCGCCCGTGCGGAACGCGTTCGACGTCAACGCCGTCGCCCAGGCGGCGGCGGTCGCGAGCCTCGCCGATGCCGCCGTGCACCTCGCGCCGCGCGTTGCCGAGGTGCGGTCGGAGCGTCTGCGGGTGGCAACCGCCCTCAGCGCGCTCGGGCTCCCCCCGCTGCCCTCGGAGGCCAACTTCGTTTTCGTGGATGTGGGTCCGGAGCGTGCTGAGGTCCTCGATCGCGCCCTCACCGCGTGCGGCGTCATCGTGCGACGTACGACGTCGTTCGGTGCCCCCGGTGGCCTACGTGTGACCATCGGAACCCCCGACCAGAACAACCGCCTGCTCCACGCCATGTCCGAGGCGCTCGGGGAGGTCGGATGACACCGGACGAGGTCATCGCGGGCGTCCTCGCCGGTCGCCGACGGGCGATCGGCCGGGCCATCACCATGGCCGAGTCGCTCGGTCCCGAGGGCCGGGCCGTCACGACCGCGCTGCACCGCGTGGCGGGCAACGCCTTCCGACTGGGCATTACCGGACCCCCCGGTGTTGGCAAGAGCACGCTCGCGGCCGCCCTCGTTCGGCATCTGCGCGCGATGGGGAGGACCGTCGCCGTCGTGAGCGTCGATCCCACGAGTCCGTTCACCCACGGCGCGGTGCTGGGCGACCGAATCCGTCTGGCGGACCACTTCCTTGACGACGACGTGTTCATTCGGTCGATGGCGACTCGCGGCCATGTCGGCGGGCTCGCGGAGGCCACGTGCGATGCGGTGACCATTCTCGATGCCGCGGGATTCGACATCGTCATCGTCGAGACGGTGGGTGCGGGACAGACCGAGGTGGAGGTGCAGGCGCTCACCGACGCCGTGGTACTGGTGCTCATGCCGGGGAGTGGCGACGCCATCCAGGCGATAAAGGCCGGGATCATGGAGACCCCGGATGTCATCGTCATCAACAAGTGCGATTTCCCGGGCGCCGACACCCTTGCCGGGGCGCTGGAGTCGGCCCTGTCGCTGGTGCCCACCGACGGCTGGCGTCCGCCGGTCATTCTCACCCAGGCCCTCGATGGCACGGGAGTGGAGGAGACGTGGGCCGCGGTGGAGGCGCACCGGGCTGATCTCGCCGCGTCGGGACACGCGGGCGCGCGGGCGCGCGATGGCATGCGCCGCCAGCTCAGGTCGCTGGCCCTCGACCGGATGGTGCGCGACCTACGGGCGCGTACCGACGATGCGGCCCTCGACGTCCTCGTCGATCGTGTGCTGGCACGTGAGATCGATCCGTCCGCGGCCGTTGGCAGCATGCTCGGCACGTCCCTGACCGAGGAGCCGGAGTGAGCCAGGAATTCCGCCCCGAACGCGAGTCCCCTCAGAGGGATGGGAGCGACACGCACCTCATCATTGGGGTCGTCGCAGTGATCCTGCTCGTGTGGTTCGTCGTCGCCAACTCCCAGCAGGTGCAGGTGACGTGGTGGATCTTCAGCACCCCCACCAGTCTGATTGCGGTCATCCTCATCTCCGCCCTGCTGGGTGCGGCCGTCGTCTGGCTGCTTATGCGCCGCCGCACTCGGGCCCGCAAGCGCTCGAACTAGCTAGGGCCCGGCCCGGGCTCACCCTCACCGCGCCCGGACGGTGACATCTCCGGCAATGGCGCGGGCCGTGATGACACGGCGGGCGGACGGGCTGTGGGTGACGCCCTCGACGAGCACATTTCCCGTCCCCGCGTGTGCGTCCACGCGGTATGTGCCTGCGGGTACCTCCACCACCACGCTTCCGGCCGACGTGCGGGCCTCCAGTGTGTCGGGGGCTGTTCGACATTCCACTCGTACGTCACCCGCGGTACTCGCGGCGTGGATGGTCCGTGCACGCGATTGCAATACGGCAACGCCCCCCGCGGTGCTCTCGGCGCGAACATCGCCCGACATCCCGCTCACGATCACCGATCCCGCCGTGCTGCGGGCGGTCACGGTCGCCGCCGCCGGCGCCACAATGTCGAAGTCCACCGAGCACCCGGTGAGCACACCGAGGGTGGGACAGTCGGTGTCGAGGGACACGGCGCTCCCGGACAGCCTCGTCATCACTTCGGGTGCGAAGAATGCGTACCCCTTGGTAATGCGCGCGGTCAGTTGGTCGTCCGGCCCGGCGTCGACTGCGATCCCACCGGCGCCCGTTGTCACCGACACCGATGTCACCGGTGCGGGTGCCGTGAACACGTCGGTGACCTCGGTGCGCGCCACTGTGCGCGTGAGCAGACCGCCGACACCTGCGGCGATGGCCATGAGCAGGACGAGGGAGAGCAGGCGCCTCATTTGAGGCGGGCCACCCGCCTCGCCACATCGGCGGCCAGGCGAACGCCAAAGCCGGTGGCGTGAACGCCATGCATCGCGGTACCCGCCACGTCGACGTGACACCACGGCAAGCCCTCGGTGAAGTCACGCAGGAACCGGGCGGCGTACACCGCGCCCGCCTGGCGCTTGGGGGAGGAGTTACTCAGGTCCGCTACCGCGCTGTGCACCAGCGGGTCGTATCCGGGGTGCAGGGGCATGGGCCAACAGAGGTCCCCCGTGTCGTCTCCCGCATCCCGTACGAGGTCCGTAAATGCGGCGTCGGTGCCGAAGAGTCCGGCGTACACCTCGCCGATTGCCACGACGATGGCCCCGGTCAGGGTCGCCATATCCATCATCCGCGTGGCCCCGATGCGGGCGCAGTAGGTGAGGGCATCGGCGAGGATGAGGCGCCCTTCGGCGTCGGTGTTGGTCACCTCGATGGTCTTCCCGTTCATCGCGGTAAACACATCGCCCGGCTTCATGGCCGTGCCACTCGGCATGTTCTCCGTGGAGGGCACCACGGCCACCACCTGGGCAGGCACCTCCATCTCCGCGATCAGGCCCATGGCCGCGATAACGGCGGCGCCGCCCGCCATGTCCATCTTCATCTCCTCCATCCCCGCGGAGGGCTTGATGGATATGCCACCCGTGTCGAACGTGACGGCCTTGCCAACGAGGCCCAGGACTTCCGTGGTGGTGCGCTTCGCCTTCGGCGGGGAATAGCGCATGACGATCATGCGGGCGGGCTCCTCCGAGCCCTTCGCCACCGCACGTAGCGCACCCGCCTTCAGGCGGATGAGCTCCCGCGGCCCCAGCACCTCGATGGACAGCGTGGAGTGTCCGGCGGCCACCTGCGTTGCGCGCTTCGCCAGGATGGTCGGGGTCATGTAGTTGGAGGGCATCTCGGAGAGTTCACGGGCGAGGTCCATCGCGCGCGCCGTGGCATCCACGTGTCCCGTCGCGGTCGGGGTCATCGTCCCGCCGGCCACCACGACGCCGGTCGTCGGTTGGGCCGCCTCGGCCTTTGAGGAGGTGCGGAAACGGTCGAGGCGCCACGCCCCGGTGGCCAGGCCCTCGGCCATGGCGCGTACGTCCCCGGCATCGGTCTGCGGGTCGGCAAGGAGCGCCACCGTACGCGCCCCGGCATCACGCGCGACGCGTGCGGCCGCCGCGCCCGCCAATTGCCAGCCCATGCGGTCGGGTTCGGAACCGATGCCCACCAGCAGGACCCGCTTCGCGGGGATGTCGCCGCGCGTGTGCAGCACCCATACCTGACCGGCCTTACCGGTCACCTCGCCGTCCTTGATCACGGCGGCCACGAGCCCGCCCAACGCGGCATCCACATCCGCGAGTGGTCCGGTGAGTGTTCCAGGAGGTGAGGGCACCGGAATCACCAGAGCCTCGGTACGGATACGGGTGGGGTCGGTGGTGCGACTGCTCGTGACGTGCATGAGTCCTCGTCGGTCGGGCGCGGAGTGTGGGGTCCACGGTGGCCCCGAAGGCATTCAACACGTGGACCCGGCGTGAGGGTACGGATTGGGCGGAGACATCCGCGCCCCGGTGTCGGACACCCCGATCCGCAGACGGGTTCGCGAGCGCCCAGATGCCTGAAACCCAGATACGCAGACGGCTTCGTGAGCGCTCCCCCGGTGTCTGACACCCAGACCGAGCGCCGCCCCCGGATACGCCACCCCGACCGAGCGCCCAGGTGTCTGAAACCCCGATACGCAGACGGGTTCGCGAGTTCCCCCGGTGTCTCACACGTACATCCGTTGCCGGTACGTAGCGCTCCCGGCCGACGACCGGTGCGATCGGACCACCGGCCGAATGCGACCGCGGGTATGCTTCCCGGCAATGGGACGCCCTATCCGAGTGGTCATCGCGAAGCCCGGGCTCGACGGTCACGATCGCGGTGCGAAGATCGTCGCTCGCTCCCTCAGGGACGCGGGGATGGAGGTCATCTACACGGGTCTGCACCAGACGCCGGAGCAGATCGCCGCGACGGTGGTGCAGGAGGACGCCGACGCCGTTGGCCTCTCGATCCTTTCCGGGGCGCACATGACACTGGTGCCGCGGGTTATGGAGTTGCTTGCCGCCGAGGGGGCCGAGAACGTGCTGGTAATTGTCGGGGGCACGATTCCCGCCGACGATGCCGACGAGTTGCGCACCCTCGGAGTGGCGGCCGTCTACACCCCGGGTGCCCCGGTGGACGAGATGATCTCGTTCCTCGAGGGCACCGTCGCCGCCTAGCGTGGCAATCGGGTTCGAACGTCGGGGGGCGGTGCAGGTCATCGTGCTCGCCCGCGAGGAGGTGCTCAACGCCCTCTCGTCGGAGATGATCGACGAACTCGTGGTCGCGCTCGACGTTGCCGCCGCCGACCCACAGGTCCGGGCCGTGGTCCTCACCGGGGCCGGCCGTGCGTTCTGCGCGGGCGCCGACATCGCCCAGTTGGCGCGGATGGATGTCGCGGCCGCGCGGGCCTTCTCCGTGCAGGGGCACGGCTTGGCGAACACCATCGAAACCCTCGCGGTTCCGGTCATCGCCGCCATCAACGGGTTCGCTTTCGGCGGGGGATGCGAGGTAGCACTGGCGTGCGACATCCGCATCGCATCCGATTCCGCGCGCATCGGGCTCCCCGAGGTGTCGCTGGGAATCCCACCGGGGTGGGGTGGCACGCAGCGCCTTGCGCGTATCGCGGGCGTCGGTGTCGCGAAGCAGATGATCCTCACCGCGCGCATAATCACGGCCGACGAGGCGCTGGCGTACGGGCTCGTGAGCGTTGTCACGGCGCCCGACGACCTGCTCGACGCGGCCGTTGCCATCGGCGAGGAAATCGCCACACGGTCGCCCACGGCCGTCGCCCGTGCCAAGGCGCTGGTCAACGTGGCGCTCGACGATTCGACCTCCGGGCTCACCCGTGAGATCGAGGAGTTCGCGGCGCAATTTTCCCACCCCGACCACCACGAGGGGATGACGGCGTTCCTCGAGAAGCGCCCTCCCGTGTGGTGATCCGCGGAGCCTCGCCCGGGACGGGTGTACCGAACGTGGTGCGCACCGCCTCCTGATGCCCGGTGGGCGCTGGTATGCTCGCCGCCGCCCCGGGGCGGTGCGCCCCGCACGAGTCCATCTCCAGGAGCCAGTTGTCGTGAAGATCGCAGTCTGCGTTAAGGAGGTACCGGATACGACCGCCGAGAAGCGGTTCGACCCGAGCACCTTCCGTCTCGTCCGTGATGAGGGCGACCGCATGCTCAACGAGTTTGACAAGTATGCGATCGAGGAGGCACTCCGCTTGAAGGAGGCCGGAACGGGCGACGAGGTCATCCTCGTTTCCGTCGGTCCCGAGAAGGCGGTCGAGTCGCTGCGTCAGGGCCTCGCCATGGGTGCCGATCGGCTCGTCTTGGTATCCGACCCCGCTGTCGCCGGGTCCGACTACCTCGGCACCGCCCGCGCCCTCGCGAAGGCCATCGAGGAGATTGGCGCCGAACTCGTGCTGCTCGGATCGGAGTCCACCGACGCCCGCAGCGGCGTGCTCGCCGCCACGCTCGGCGAGATCAGTGGCCGCACCTGGATCACCTCGGCCAACAGTCTGACCGTCAACGGATCGACCATCACCGTCGAGCGTCAGAGCGACGACGGGGTGGACACGGTTGAGGCCCCTCTCCCGGCCGTGGTCTCCGTAACTAAGGCGATCAACGAGCCGCGCTACCCGTCACTCAAGGGCATCATGGGCGCCAAGAAGAAGCCGCAGGACGTCAAGACGCTGGGCGACATTGGCGTCGCCGCGTCGGATGTCGGTACGGCCGGCGCGAAGACCCGGGTCGTGGGCGTCACCACGCCTCCGGCGCGCACCGCCGGTCAGGTCGTCAAGGATGACGGCACCGGCGCTCAGCAGATTCTCGATTTTCTCATCGCCAAGAAGATCGTCTAACCAACTCTCGGACCGAAAGGACCTCTCCCTATGGCAGGCATCCTCGTCGTCGCCGAGATTCAGGGCGGCCGTTACCGTCGCGTTTCCCTCGAGGTCCTCTCGAAGGCACGCGAACTGAAGGACTCCATCGGCGGGCCGCTCGTCGCGCTCGTGGCGGGATCCGCGGTTGCCGGCTCCGCCGGTGACCTCGGCGCATATGGCGCCGAGACGGTCTTCGTTGCCGAGCACGAGGCGCTCGGCAACGGGCTCGCCGCACCGCACGTCGACGTCATCGCCAGGTTGCACGCGGAGAACGACTTCGCCGTCATCCTTATCGGCGCCACCAGCCTCGGTCGTGACACCGCTGCGGCGCTGGCCGCCCGGCTCGGCGCCGGGCTCAACACCGACTCCACCGACCTCCTGACCAGTGGGAGTGCCCTTCACGCGGTACGTCCCGCGTTCGGGGGCCAAAACCTCGTCACGTCCGAGTGGGTCGGCGGCCCGCAGATCGCCCTCGTACGGTCCAACTCATTCGAGGCGTCCGAGTCGGGCGGCACGGCCGCGGTCATCGTGATCACGCCCGATCTCTCCGCCGCGTCGCTTGCGGCACGGGTCACGGCCCGTGCGCCGACGGCAGCGGGAACGATCAGCCTCGAGGAGGCCAGCATCATCGTCTCCGGTGGTCGTGGGCTGGGTGCTCCCGAGAACTTTGCCGTCGTCGAAGCCCTCGGCGCGTCGCTGGGTGCTGCGGTCGGTGCTTCGCGCGCTGCGGTGGATGCCGGTTGGTACCCGCACCCCAAGCAGGTGGGCCAGACCGGTAAGACCGTGTCGCCCAACCTCTACATCGCGTGTGGGATCTCCGGCGCGGTGCAGCACAAGGTGGGCATGCAGACGTCCGACGTGATTGTCGCGATCAACAAGGACGAGGACGCCCCGATCTTCCAGTTCGCCGACTTCGGCGTGGTTGGCGACCTCTTCGATGTCGTTCCCGCGCTCACGGAGCTGGTCAAGCAGCGCAAGGGCTAACCGGCCACCGATCCACCGCGCGGTCGGGGCCAAGACCCGACCGCGCTACCATGGCGCGTCCGTGGTCCTCCGGACCCCGCACGCGTTCACGATCAGCGAGAGGCACATGAAGAGCGAGATCCACCCCGAGTACGTCGTCGCCGCGGTGTCCTGCACCTGTGGGAACGCGTTCACCACCCGTTCGACCACGCCCGAAATCCGCGTTGAGATTTGCTCCCAGTGCCACCCGTTCTATACCGGGAAGCAGAAGATCGTCGACTCCGGTGGTCGCATCGAGCGCTTCAATCGCAAGCGCGAGCAGGCCAAGTAGTCCCTGTGGGCGCGTTCGCCGCGTCCGCAGATCCGAGTGATCCATGAGCACGGGCGGAGTCGAACGGCTCGTGGATCAGATCGATCGCGCACGCGCCGATCTTGCGTCCGCGCTGTCCGATCCCGCGGTGGCATCGGATCGGGAGCGGTACACCGATCTCACCCGCCGCTACGCGGGCCTCGAGGAGGCGGCCGGTCTCTCCGCGCGCTGGCGCGATGCGGCCGGTCGGGCATCCGAGGCGCGCGAGATGCTCGCCGATGGTGACGACGATGACGTCCGGGCCTTGCTCAAGGAGGCCGAGGCCGAGGTGGCGGAGATTGAGCCCCGTCTTCGTCAGGCCATGGTGGAGCCCGACCCCAACGACGGGCGCGACGTCATCGTGGAACTCCGTGCCGGAGCGGGTGGGGAGGAGGCGGCGCTCTTTGCGCGGGATCTGCTCGATGTCTACCGTCGGTACGCCGACGTGCGTGGGTTCGCGGTGGAACTTCTGGACGTGAGTGCCGCCGATGCCGGTGGGCTCAAAGAGGCCACCTTCGCGGTCAAGGGCGCCGGGGCGTTCAGCGTGTTCAAGCACGAGGGGGGCGTCCACCGCGTGCAGCGGGTTCCCGCCACCGAGAGCCAGGGCCGCATCCACACCTCCACAGCCACCGTCGCAGTGCTGCCCGAGGCCGAGGAGGTGGACGTGCGGATCGAGCAGGCCGATCTGAAGATCGACGTCTACCGATCGAGCGGCCCGGGTGGGCAGAGCGTCAATACCACCGATTCCGCCGTGCGGATTACACACGTCCCCACGGGCATCGTCGTGTCGATGCAGGACGAAAAGAGCCAGCTCCAGAACAAGGAACGTGCGATGCGGGTACTGCGCGCGCGCCTGCTCGAGAGGGCGCAGGCCATGCAGCAGGCCGAACTCCGGAGCACCCGCCAGGCCCATGTGGGCAGCGGCGACCGCTCGGAGAAGATCCGCACCTACAACTTTCCTCAGAACCGGGTAACCGACCATCGCATCGGCCTCACGATCTCGCTCAAGGAGCAGGTGCTCCAGGGGCAGCTCACGGCCCTCACTGAGGCCCTCCAGGCGGAGGAGCGGCGGGTTCTCTTAGAGCACCAAGAAGCCGAACTCGCGGCGGGGACGTCGGGCTGAGCGACCGTTCCACCGCGCCCCTGAGCGTGGCGGACGTACTGCGCCGGTCGGCCGACTGGCTCGGTGGGCGGGGATCGGACACGCCCCGTCTGGACGCCGAGATCCTCATTGGACACGCCTTGGGGATCGATCGCATCGCCCTCTATACGGACGGCGACCGACCGCTCACGCCGGACGAACTCGCCGCGTGCCGGTCCCTCGTTGCGCGCCGGGGTGAGATGGAGCCGGTGGCCCACATCATTGGCCGCCGGGCGTTCGGTCGCCTCGACCTCGAGGTGACGCTTGACGTGCTCGTTCCGCGCGCCGATACCGAGATCATCGTGGATGTGGTGGTGGAGGTGGCACCGGATGGCGCGCGCATCGCCGATTGGGGAACAGGCTCGGGGGCCATCGCCCTGTCGGTAGCGGACCTCCGGCCCGACGTCCACGTGATCGGACTCGAGCGCAGTCCCGCCGCGCTGGCGGTGGCCCGGCGGAACCTCGCGGCTAACCCATCGCTCGTGGATCGCGTGGACCTGCTGCAGAGCGACGGCATGGATGCGGTTGCCGGGGAGGTCTTCGACGTGGTCGTATCCAACCCGCCGTACCTCGTGCCCGCCGATCTCGATCGCCATCCACCGCTCCGGTTTGAGCCAGAGCAGGCACTGGTCGCGGGTCCCACGGGCACCGAGATCCATATACGGGTCATACGGGAGGCCGTGGCGCATCTCGCGCCCGGGGGCTGGATCGTGCTCGAGATCGGTGTGGGGCAGGGGGACGCGGTAACGACACTCCTCACGACCGCGGGCTTTTCGAACATCCGGACCCGTCCGGATCTGGCGGGAATCCCCCGGGCGATGTTCGCAAGCCGGTAGACCGCGCCGCGATCGATCCGCGAGAGGCTGGGGTCGGCACGGACGGAGCCGAGGGTCTTGCGGAGCAGACGGGGATTTCTGTCCTGCAGGGCAGGAACTCGTGGCGCAGGGAGCGGACGACAATCCGGACCGGCGCAGGTGGGAGACCCATCTGTCGGAGTGGGATCGGACCGGGTTGGTCGGGCCGGAGGGGGTCGCGCTGACTGCTGTCCTGCGTCTGGCGGAAGTGCACCGGGCCGACCGAGCGACGGGAGAGACGGTGGCCGCCGGATCGATCAGGCGGACGGAATGTCACCAGCCGTGGGTTCCGTGAACGACCGGGATGAGGGGCCGTGGGGTTGGCGCGCGGGTGGTCGCGCGGGTGGTCGGGCGGGTGGCCACGACACCGCGGAGTGGGGGGTAGTCAGGGACCCCCGCTACCATGCGCGTCGCCCGTTCGTACCCGACCCGCCGGAGTGCCGTGTTGAGTTTTTTCGATCCCGAGAGCCAGTTGGCCCAGGACATCACCCAGGTCGATCCGGTCGTTGCCGGGCTTCTGCGACGGGAACTCGAGCGTCAGGCCGACACGCTCGAAATGATTGCGAGCGAGAACTTCACCAGCATGGCGATCCTGCAGGCCGTGGGGTCGGTGCTCACCAACAAGTACGCCGAGGGCCTTCCGCACAAGCGGTACTACGGCGGCTGTGAGGTGGTGGACGAGGTCGAGGACCTCGCGATCGCCCGGGCCACCGAACTCTTCGGCTGCGATCACGTCAACGTGCAGGCGCACTCCGGGTCCACCGCCAACGAGGCCGCCTACAGCGTGCTCGTTGAACCGGGCGACCGCGTCATGGGGATGGCGCTTGCCCACGGCGGTCATCTGACGCACGGGCTCAAGGTCAACTTCTCCGGCCGCATGTATGACTTCCACGGCTACGGCGTGAGCCCCGACACCTGCCGGCTCGACATGGATCAGGTGCGCAGGCAGGCGCAGGAGGTCAAGCCGAAACTCATCGTGGCCGGTGCCAGTGCCTACCCGCGAACTCTCGACTTCCCCGCGTTCCGTGAGATCGCCGACGAGGTGGGCGCCCGCCTCATGGTGGACATGGCCCACATCGCCGGCCTCGTGGCCGCTGGGGTGCACCCGAGCCCGGTGGGAATCGCCCACGTGGTCACCTCGACCATGCACAAGACGCTGGGAGGCCCCCGTGCAGGATTCATCATGTGCGATGAGGAGTTCGGGACCGCCATCGACCGCGCCGTGTTCCCGGGCCTGCAGGGCGGTCCCCTCATGCACGTCATCGCGGGCAAGGCCGTGGCCTTCGGACAGTGCCTCACCCCGGAGTTCCGCGAGCGTCAACAGCGCACGGTCGACAACTGCCAGGCGATGGCCGAGGTCCTCATGAAGAGTGGTGTGGAGCTTGTGACCGGGGGCACCGACAACCATCTCGTGCTGGTGGACCTCTCCCGCACGCCGCTCACCGGGAAGGACGGCGAGGAGCGCCTTGAGCGCGCGGGGATCACGGTCAACAAGAACGGCGTGCCCTTCGACGAGCGCCCACCCACTGTCACTTCGGGCGTACGCATCGGCACCGCCGCGCTCACGACGCGGGGAATGGGTCCGGACGATCTCCGCGAGGTGGGCGCGATCATCGCCGCGGCCCTCGTGCCCGGGGCCACCGATGCCGATCTCGATGGCCTGCGACTGCGTAGCCGTGCGATGGGCGACCGGTTCCCGCTCTATCCGGAACTCATCCTGCGGTCCGCGGTTGGCGCCGCCTGACGCCGTGACCGACCGGGTCCCACGTGGGTGGGCCGTGGTCACCGGTGCCTCCGCGGGCATCGGTGCCGAGATCGCGATCCGGCTCGCTCGGCGCGGGCATCCGCTGGTCATCGTGGCGCGCCGGGGAGATCGTCTGGCGGCGCTTGCCGAGCAGATACGCCGGAATCACGGGGTGGAGGTGCGTGGGGTAGCCGCCGATCTCGCGCGTGAGCAGGGCCGCGCAGCCGTGCGCGGCGTGCTCGACCAGTTGCACACACCCATCGAGGTCGCCGTACTCAATGCGGGGATCGGTACGCAGGGGCGTTTCGTTGATCTCGACCGGGAGGGGGAGAACCGTGAGGTGCGCGTGAACTGCCTCGCGGTTGTGGATCTCGCGGCGCATGTTCTGCCCGGCATGGTGGCCAATGGCCGCGGCGACTTGGTGGTGATGTCGTCGGCCGCGGCGTCTCAAGCGATCCCGTTCATGTCCACCTACGCTGCCACCAAGGCCTTCGAGATGCGTTTCGTGCGCGGCCTGCACGAGGAGTTGCGGGGCACAGGCGTGCGCGCGCTCGCCATCTGCCCCGGCCCGGTGGCCACGATGTTTCATCGTTTGGGGTGGGGCCGGGACCTCCCACGTCTCATGCCCACCGAGTCGGCCGGCAGCACGGCAGCACGCGTCATCCGGGTGCTCGATCGCCGCCGCGCAAATCCGGTGGTGCCGAGTGGCCCGATCGCGCCGTTCACCATGTGGCTCGCGGGCGTGCTCCCGGAGGGCGTCGTCGCGTGGGGCGCCGGGGTGTTCCACCGTCCGCGCAAGTAACCCCATGATGCGTATCCGATTCTGGGCTGAGGTCCCGCCGCCGCGGACATCCTGGTCATGACGACGACGCTGATTCCCATCCTCGCGGCGATTGCGGCGGCCGTGGTCGTGCTCATCCTCACCCCGCTCTCGATACGCTTCGCCGTCCGTGTGGGCGCGGTGGACCAGCCCGCGGCCCGACGTATCCATGAGCGCCCCATCCCGCGTCTGGGCGGGATCGCGATCGTGCTGGGGTTTCTGCTCCCCGCGCTCTGGTTCCTACCGGTCGACTCGGCGGCACGCGGGCTCATCGCGGGTGGCGTACTGGTGGCGGTACTTGGTGTCGTGGACGACATCCTCGGTCTGCAGCCGGGCGTCAAGTTCCTCGGGCAGATCGCATGCGCGGCGGTCCCGGTAGTGGCGGGACTCACCATCGACCATCTCACCCTGCCGTTGATGGGGGCGTTCGATCTGGGCGTAGCCCAGTACGCGGTCACCATCGTCTGGTTCGTCGCCATCGTAAACATCATCAACTTCACCGACGGCATGGATGGGCTGGCCGCCGGGGTGGTCGGCATCGGCGCCACGACCTTCGCCATTATTGCCGCCTCTCTCGGGCGTGCCGACTCCGCCATCCTCGCGGCGGCGCTCGCCGGTGCCTGCGTCGCGTTCCTCCGCGTCAACTTCAACCCGGCCCGCACGTTCATGGGGGACGGTGGGTCCATGTTCCTCGGATTCATGCTTGCGGGCATCGCCATCAGCGGCGTCATGAAGAGCGCGGCGGCCGTGGCCATCGTGCTGCCACTCGTGGTGTTGGCGATCCCGATCCTCGATACCGCGTTCGTCATCCTCAAGCGCATCAAGCACGGCACGCCCGTCTACTCCGCCGACACGAGCCACTTCCATCATCGGTTCCTAGCCATCGGCTGGAGTCAGCGCCGAACGGTGCTCTCCATCTATGCCTGGTGCGGGCTCATGGCTTTCCTCGCTCTCGCCATGCGCTTCGTGCCGTACACCGACGGTCATGGAAACTGGGATGCCGGGTGGACCGTTGTGCTGGCGGCCGTGGGTGCTGTGGGCATCGCGGGCGCGGTGTATCTGGTGTACGTGCTCGAAATCCTTAAGTGGAAGCGCGAGCCAGTGGTGCAGATCGTTCGCCGCCGCCGCGCGCCGTCCGGTGATGAGGTGCCGCCCACGACGCGGTAGGGCCTCAGGGACGCCGGAGCGAAGCACGCCGGTCACCTCGGAAACGGCGGGGCTCGAATGCCGCCCACCGTGCGGTAGGGTCAGAGGCCGCCGAACCGGGGGACGCCTGTCACCCCAGAACGTGCGGTGTTTGGGTGACGGCGGCGAATCCGATGGGTATGCTCCTGCCGCCGCTGCGATTTGCGCGGCCACTGGTCCACGCCCGGAGGGAAGAGCATCATTTCAGCTGCCCCTGGCCAGGCTGCAGATCTCGATCGGCCCCCACCTGCGCCGAAGCAGGTGTCGCGTCGAGTGGAGATTGTCGCCACCGCCATCAGCCCCATCGCCTGCGTGGTGGCACTTCCGGTCGTCCTCGCACTCGGCGGCCCGCTGAACGGGTGGGTGCTCGGCACTGCGCTGTGGCTCGCCAACTGGTCGGTCCAGTTGACGACGGCCAAGTACGCACTGCGTATGGGGCAAACGGCAGCCGTAGGAGTGACGGGCATCTCGTTCGTCATCCGCGCGTGGACCGTCGCGGGCGTTCTCTTCCTGACCGCACTCAATTACTCTGAGGATGTGGCGCTCGCCGCCGCCGCCGTGTTCCTCGTTGCGTTCACCGCCGATCTCGTCGCCCGCGGCGTCGGGTTTGCCATCCGCGAGCGCACGGTCGCCTCGCCACCCGACACGGCGGCCGAGTGATGTCGCTCGTCCGTCGCATCCGCGGGATGATCCTGATGGCCATCGGCGTCGGCCTGTCGCTGCCGGCCCTCGCGTTGGGCAAGGAGGGCGGGAGCAGTGCGGCTTTCGACCCCGCCGAGGAGTTCTCCACCACCGCATGGGTGGACCTCAACCTCGGATTCGTCGATCTCAGCATCAACAAAGCTGTCTTTTACATGCTGCTGTCGAGCGCCATCATCATCGTGTTCGGAATCCTCGTCGTGCGTGGCGGGCTGAAGATGCGTCCCACGAAAGCGCAGAACATCCTCGAGATGACCTACGAGTTTGCCGAGCAGCAGGTGGCGGCGGTCACCCTGCCCGAGCGGGTGCTCAAGAAGTGGTTCCCCTACCTGGCGACGCTCTTCCTGTTTATCGCGGTTAACAATCTCATCTCATTCATCCCCCTTCCCACGGGGCCCCACACGGACACCTTTCGCGTGGTCGGCGACCTCGGGCTCTACGCTGCGACGGCGAACATCAACGTCACCCTCGCCCTCGCGCTGATGACCTTCGTGGCCTTCCTCTGGGAGGGCTTCGGTACCCACGGTTTTTTCGGGTACTTCAAGACTCTGGTGCCCCCGGGCGCCAGCAAGGCCATCACGCCCTTCATCTTCGCCCTTGAGTTGCTGTCCCAACTCCTGCGACTGGTCAGCCTCTCAGTGCGACTCTTTGCCAATATGCTCGCCGGCCACCTTCTCATCATCATGGCTGCGGGTTTCTCGATCCTGGTGGGCAGCCTTCTCGGCGTCCTCGGGATCCCGTTCGCCCTCTTCTTCTACGTGTTCGAGTGGCTGCTGGTCGCCGGTCTGCAGGCGTTCATCTTCGCCTTGCTGTCCGGTGTCTACATCGGCTACGCCGCGCAGTCCGAGCACTAACCAAACAATTCACCAAACAGGAGGCCACGTGGCTCTCGACGGCGACATCGTTGCAGCATCAAAGGCTCTGACCCTCGGTCTCGCGACCGGTCTGGGCGCAATCGGCCCGGGTATCGGGGTGGGGTACATCTTCGGAAAGACCATCGAGTCCGTGGCCCGTCAGCCCGAGCTCCGTGGTGATCTTCTCTCAATCACCTTCCTCGGCCTCGCCCTGACCGAGGCGATCACGTTCTACGCCCTGCTCATGGGCTTCGTCGCCTTCTTCCTGGTCTAAGACAATGGGTCCACTCTCAGGCGTCGAGCCCGTCGGGGCGAACCCGCTCCTCGAGTTGAGTCCGGGTCTCATGATCTGGACCGTCGTCGTCTTCCTCATCACGCTCGCCATTCTCAAGAAGTTCGTCTTCGGCCCCGTCGGCGAGATGATCGAGAAGCGGCGTACCGCGATTTCCACATCCATCGACGAGGCGGAGTCGAGTCGTGATGAGGCCGTGAAACTTCTCGGCGAATACAAGGTGAAGCTTGCCGATGCCCGTCGTGAGGCCGACGATCTGCGTGACGGTGGTCGTCGGGAAGGCGAACGCCAGAAGCAGGAGATCGTTACTCAGGCTCAGGAGCAGCGGGAGCGCATCGTTACCGACACCCAGGCGCAGATCAACGCCCAGGCCCAGGCGGCGGTGGCCGGAATTCGCGACGACGTGGTGGGGCTTGCGCTCAGCGCCGCGGAAAAGGTCACCAAGCAGTCTCTGTCCGATGCCGACCACCGCAAGTTGGTGGAGGACGCACTCGCGGACGCCGATCTCAGCGGGCTGCAGAAGGCCTGATGAGTGTCGCCGCGACATATGCTGAGGCCCTGTACCAGGCCGCCGAGGCCCAAGGTGCCGTCACCCAGGTGCGTACGGAACTCTCCGAGTTCGCCGCCGCCATGGTCCCGGGATCCGAACTGCGGTCAGTTCTCACCAGTCCCGAGATCGACACAGCGGGCAAGAAAGCGGCCGTCTCCGACCTCATGGACGATGCTCATCCGGTGTCCATCGGGCTCGTTCAGGTGCTCTTGGATCGCGGTCGTATGGGTGAGATCACCGATGTCGTCGCGGCCTACGGCCGCAGGGTGGACACCGCCGAGGGTCGTGTGGTCGTCACCGCGGTCACCGCGATCGCGCTCACTCCCGAGTTGCGGGAGCAGATCCGCGAGAAGGTCCGGGTGCAGACCGGCCGCGACGCGGAGATCGTGGAGACGGTCGATCCGTCAATCATCGGCGGCCTTATGCTCCGCGTGGGCGATGTCGTCGTCGATGCATCGCTCCGTACCCGTCTGTCGGAGATGCGTCGCTCTCTCGAGACGGCCCCCATTGATTTCTCAATCGCCATTCAGGCCTGACGCGCGGCTCTGCCGCACCAACCGAGAAAGGTAACCACCGACCGATGAAGCTCCGCCCCGATGAGATCACCAAGGTCCTCCGCGCCCAGATCGAGCAGTACGAGGGTGTTGCCGAGGCCGACGAGGTCGGGACCGTGCTCCAGGTGGGTGACGGTATCGCCCGCGTACACGGCCTCCCGTCCGCGCTGGCGCTCGAGATGCTCGAACTGCCCCACGGCGTATCCGGCCTCGCCCTGAACCTCGAGGAGGACAACATCGGCGTCGTGCTCCTCGGCGCCGATGTCCTCATCAAGGAGGGTGACCCGGTTCGCCGCACCGGCAAGGTCATCTCCGTCCCGGTGGGCGAGGCCCTCCTCGGGCGCGTGGTGGACCCGCTCGGTATCCCGCTTGACGGTCGCGGCCCCATCGCCGCAACCGAGACGCGCCCGGTCGAGTTCAAGGCCCCCGGTGTCGTCCAGCGGCAGCCGGTCACTGAGCCGCTGCAGACCGGCATCAAGGCGATCGACGCACTCATCCCCATCGGTCGTGGTCAGCGCGAGTTGATCATCGGTGACCGCCAGACTGGCAAGACGACGATCGCGATCGACACGATCATCAACCAGCGCGGCCAGGACGTGAAGTGTTTCTACGTTGCCATCGGCCAAAAGGCATCCACGGTGGCCCGCGTCGTGGAGCGGCTCCGCGAAGCCGGTGCCATGGAGTACACGACCGTGGTCGTGGCGTCGGCGTCCGCCAGCGCCCCGCTCAAGTATCTGGCTCCGTACTCCGGTGCCGCAATGGCCGAGTACTTCCTCTACAACGGCCAGCACGCGCTCTGCGTCTACGACGACCTGTCCAAGCAGGCCGACGCCTACCGTCAGATGTCGTTGCTGCTTCGGCGCCCCCCGGGCCGCGAGGCGTTCCCCGGCGACGTGTTCTACCTGCACTCCCGTCTTCTTGAGCGGGCCTGCAAGTTGTCCGATGAACTCGGTGGCGGGTCGCTCACGGCGCTGCCGATCATCGAGACGCAGGCAGGGGACGTGGCGGCGTACATCCCGACCAACGTCATCTCGATCACCGACGGCCAGATCTTCCTCGAGTCCAAACTGTTCTACTCGGGTGTCCGGCCGGCCGTGAACGTGGGTATCTCCGTATCGCGCGTGGGCGGCAACGCCCAGATCAAAGCCATGCGCAAGGTTGCCGGTCGTCTCAAGATCGAACTGTCGCAGTACCGCGACCTCGAGGCGTTTGCCCAGTTCGGCTCCGAGCTCGACGCCGCTACCCAGCAGACGCTGGCCCGCGGTGCACGCCTAGTGGCATCTCTCAACCAGCCCGCGTTCCAGCCATGGCCAGTCGAGGAGCAGGTGGCAATCATCTTCGCCGCCAGCCGCGGCTACCTCGATCGCGTCGCCCCGGGCGACGTGTCCCGCGTGAACGACGAGATCCGTGCCGCGCTCCGCCAGGAGAACGCGATCCTGACCGAGATCCGCGAGACGATGGACCTCCCGGATCCCCTCCAGGGCACGCTCGGCCGCTTCCTTGAGGCCCAGATGACCCGCCTCGTGGGCGCACCCGCCGGGGCCGCCGCCTAGTGCCGAGCCAGCTGGACATTAAGCAGCGCATCACCTCGGTCACGGGTACGAGCAAGATCACCCGTGCGATGGAACTGGTGGCATCGGCGAAGTTGCGCCGGGCCCAGGGCCGCATCGAGTCGCTGCGTCCGTACGCCACGGGGATGCGCCACCTTATGGCTGGCGCCGCCCGTCGGGCCGGCAACCTCACGGGAATCCCCCTTCTCGCGGAGCGCGCGGAGATGCGTCGTGCGGCGATCGTCGTGGTTACGGGGGACCGTGGTCTCGCCGGCGCCTTCAACGTCAACGCCGTGCGGTTGGCCCTCCAACGGGCCGATGAGTTACGCGCCGAGGGCTTCGACGAGATCGTGTTCACCGCAGTGGGCCGGAAGGGCGGCGGAACGCTGCGCTTTCGTGGCCTCGAAGTGGATCGCCACTTCCTGGGTTTCTCGTCTGAGCCGACGTTTTCCGACGCGCACGAGGTGGCCGAGTTCGTGTGTGGCAGGTTCCTCGACGCCGAGACCGATCGCGTGATCATCGTGTTCAACGAGTTCCGGTCGATCGTGGAACAGCGCGTGACCGCCGAGCAACTCCTGCCGGTGCCGCGCGTCGTCGTGGACCATGCCGACGCCGATGGCGAGGGGGATGGCCCGGAGCGGTTCTCTCAGGCGCTCGCCGACTTCGAACCGGAGCCGGAGGCCCTGCTTCAGGCCCTGCTCCCCACGTTCGTGAACACCACGATCTACCGGGCGCTCCTCGAGAGTTCCGCTGCGGAGCACGCTGCGCGTCGCATGGCGATGAGCAACGCATCCGACAACGCCGAGCAGATGATCGCGGACCTTACGCTTGCGATGAACCGTGCCCGGCAGGCCGCCATCACCCAAGAGATCCTTGAGGTGGTCGCCGGCGCGGACGCCCTCAACTGATGACACCGACGTACCGACACCCACACCGAACGGGATGGACTACCGCACGATGAGCACGAATGGGAAGAACACGGGGACGATCCTCGAGATCAAGGGCGTCGTCCTCGACGTTCGCTTCGCTGGCGACCTCCCGGGCATCTACAACGCCCTCGAGATCACTCGCCCCGACGGCACCACCCTTGTGGCCGAGGTGCAGCAACTCCTCGGTGACAACAAGGTGCGTGCGGTCGCGCTCGACACGACCGACGGTCTGTCGCGGGGAACCGACGTGTTCGACACCGGTGCACCGATCTCGGTGCCCGTGGGCGAGGTGACGCTCGGGCGCATCTTCAACGTTTTGGGCCACCCCATCGACGAGGCCGGACCGATCGCTGAGAGCGAGATGTGGCCCATCCACCGTGACCCGCCGCCCTTCGACCAGCTGATGCCAACCTCGGAGATCTTCGAGACCGGCATCAAGGTCATCGATCTCCTCGCTCCGTACGTCAAGGGTGGGAAGGTCGGCCTCTTCGGCGGTGCCGGCGTCGGTAAGACCGTGCTCATCCAGGAGCTCATCCACAACATCGCGCAGGAGCATGGCGGTCTGTCGGTGTTCGCCGGAGTGGGGGAGCGCACGCGCGAGGGCAACGACCTGTGGCTCGAGATGAAGGAGTCGGGCGTCCTCTCGAAGACCGCGCTGGTGTACGGCCAGATGAACGAGCCGCCGGGTGCCCGTCTGCGCGTGGCACTCAGCGGTCTGACCATGGCGGAGTACTTCCGTGACGTGGGTGGGCAGGACGTGCTGCTCTTCATCGATAACATCTTTCGCTTTGTGCAGGCGGGGTCTGAAGTGTCGGCCCTGCTCGGTCGTATGCCGTCGGCCGTGGGGTACCAGCCCACCCTGCAGACGGAGATGGGTGACCTCCAGGAGCGCATCACCTCGACGCGCAACGGCTCCGTGACGTCGGTGCAGGCGATCTATGTGCCCGCCGACGACCTGACCGACCCGGCTCCCGCCGCGTCGTTCGCGCACCTCGATGCGACGACCGTGCTCAACCGCGCCATCGCGGAAAAGGGCATCTACCCGGCCGTGGACCCGCTCGACTCCACGTCCACCGCCCTCTCGGCCGATGTTGTGGGTGAGGAGCACTACCGAACGGCGATCGATGTGCAGGAGATTCTCCAGCAGTACAAGGACCTCCAAGACATCATCGCGATCCTCGGCGTGGACGAACTCACCGACGAGCAGAAGCTCGTGGTCTCCCGCGCCCGTCGCATCGAGCGCTTCCTCTCGCAGCCGTTCAATGTCGCCGAGGCATTCACCGGTACGCCCGGCGAATACGTGAGCCTGCCCGACACGGTGCGCGGCTTCCGCGCGATCATCGACGGAAAGCACGACGACCTTCCCGAGGGTGCCTTCCTACTGGTGGGCACCATCGAGGCCGCCGTCGCCAAGGGCGCCGAGATGGCCAAGGCCGCCGCGTGAGCACTGCGTCTCCCGAGCAGAAGCGTCTCGGGGTGCAGATCCTCACGCCGGAGGGCTCGGTGCATTCGGGCGAGGCGGCAATGGTCATCGCCCCGAGCGTCGGTGGCGAGGTGGGCATCCTGCCCCGTCACGTTCCGCTCATCGTCATCTTGCGTCCGGGGAGCACTCGCATCAAGTGTCTCGACGAGACGGAATTGGTCTTGGCCACCACGGGTGGCTACATGTCGGTCGAGGACGACACGGTTCTGATCATGGTGCAGCAGGCCGAGGTGGCCGCAAACATCGACCGTCCCCGGGCCGATGCGGCTCGCCAGCGTGCGGAGGACGCCATCGTCGCTGCGTCGAGCGCCGACGACTCCGTGGCCCTCGCCTCTGCTCAGGCCGCCCTGCGGCGTGCCGACAATCGCCTCAAGGTGATCGACAAGATCACCGCCTAGTCCGGTGCGGCAAACGTGCCGCCGGACATTGCATTCGAATCGGAGGAATCTATGGGAAGTCCTGTTCGCGTCGTCGTCACCGGTGCTGCTGGCCAGATCGGTTACGCACTCCTCTTCCGGATCGCGAGTGGTCAACTGCTCGGGCCGGACACGCCCGTGGAATTGCGCATGCTCGAGATCCCGCAGGCCCGTGGCGCGCTGGACGGCGTTGCGATGGAGCTCGACGACTGTGCGTTCCCACTTCTCGCGGGCGTCGTCCCGACGGATGACCCGAACGAGGCGTTCGATGGAGCCCAGATCTGCATGCTCGTGGGCGCCCGCCCGCGCACCAAGGGGATGGAGCGCGGCGACCTGTTGGAGGCCAACGGCGCCATCTTCACCGTTCAGGGTAAGGCCATCAACGACCGCGCCGCCGACGACGTCAAGGTTCTGGTGGTCGGTAACCCGGCCAACACCAACGCACTCATCGCCATGCACAGCGCGCCGGATGTACCGAAGACCCGCTTCACGGCCATGCTCCGGCTCGACCACAACCGTGCGCTGACGCAGGTGGCGACGCGGACGGGTGTGCCCGTGTCGCAGGTGACGGAGATGACCATCTGGGGAAACCACTCCGCCACGCAGTACCCGGACGTCGTGCACGCCAAGGTGGGCGGCGCATCGGCGTGGGACGCCATCGGCGACGAGGCGTGGGTGGCCGAGACGTTCATCCCGACCGTCCAGACCCGTGGGGCCGCCATCATCGAGGCGCGCGGGGCATCGAGCGTGGCGTCGGCGGCCAACGCGGCCATTGACCACATGCATGACTGGGTCCAGGGCTCCCGTCCCAACGACTGGGTCTCCATGGGCGTGTGCTCCACCGGCGAGTACGGCATTCCGGAGGACCTCATTGTGGGCCTTCCGTGTACCTGCGCAGGTGGCGAGTGGAGCGTCGTGGAGGGCATCGACCTCGACCCGTTCTCGACGCCCCGCATCAACGCTTCTGTGGCTGAGCTGGTCGAGGAGCGCGTGGCGGTTACGGACCTCGGCCTGATCTAGGCGTCGGGGTATACGCCGACCGTCGTCGGGGCCCCGTACCGGGCCCCGACGACGGTCTCGTAGGATTGGCGGGTGAGCCTCGGCATTCCCACCGTCCTTCGGGTCCCGGCCTTCCGCAACGTCTGGCTCGCCACCGTCGCCTCTAACGGGGGGACGTGGCTGCAAGCGGTGGCCGCCGGGTGGCTGGTGCTGCAGATCACGGGCAGCGCCACGATGGTGGGTCTGCTCGCGCTCGCCTACCGCGGACCGGCGATCCTGTTGTCCACGTGGGGCGGCAAGCTGGCCGATCGGTACGACTGGCGCGTAGTTGGCATTGTCACGTTTCTGATCCAGGGGGTCGCGGCGCTCGCCTTGGCCATCCTCTCGTGGGTGGGACTGCTCTCGGTTGGGGCCATCTTCGCGGTCACCGCGGTCATGGGGGCGGGGTTCGCGGTGGGCCTCCCCTCGGTACTCGCGCTCGTGCCCGCGCTGGTTCCGACGACACGGCTGCAGGACGCCGTGGCGCTCAACGCGGTCGGTGTGAATGTGGCACGGATGGTTGGTCCGATGGTCGGTGGCGTCATGTTGGTGTTCGGGGGCGCCGAGTGGTGCTTCGCGCTGAACGCGGTGTCGTTTCTTGCGCTCGTGGTCGCGCTCGCCGTATTGCCGAGGTTGCCGCAGGGACCCAGGATCCCGGAGCGCCTACGCGTGGCCGTGCGATACGCATTCACCGACCGGGCGGCCCGGCGGCTTCTTGTCGGCATGTCCGTGTTCATGCTCTTTGCCGGTCCGGTTCAGGAACTGGCTCCGGTCATCGCGCGTCGTCTAGGTGGCGGCCCCGTGACGCTGGGGATGATCCTCGGGGGCATGGGCTTAGGCGCCCTGCTCGGTGCGTGGGTGCTGACCGAACTCTCCGCGCGTGGAATGCCCCGCCATCTGGCGATCCCGGTGGCCACCCTGGCATTCGGGGTGGCACTCGGGGTGGTTGCGGCGTCCCCCTGGACCTGGCTCACCATTCCGGCCATGGTGCTGGCGGGGGCCGTCTGGATCTGGATCCTCACCCTGACCAACGCGGCGATCCAACTGTCGTCGCCGTCGGGGATGCTCGGGCGGATGCTCGGCTTTTACCAGTTGGCGGTCATCACTCCCGTTGCCGTGGGGTCGGTGGGATTCGGTGCCCTCGCGGGGTGGCTCGGCATCGGCGGGAGCATGGCGATCGCCGCGCTCGCCCTTGTCGCCTGGGGTGGGTGGACCCTCCGGTACCAAGTGGACGAGATCGACCGCGACATCCGCACGATAAGGACGTGATTCTGGGGTTACGGGGAACCCCGGCACTCGGGCGTGTGACGGGGTCGGGTATGCTCATCGGCGTGGATGAAGTCCGTCTCGCCGAACGGCTCATCGCCTATGACACCTCCGATGCGACGGGGCTCGCGGCGGCCACCGACTTCGTCGCGGGCTGGCTGGAGGGCACGGGCGCCGCGCTGATCCGTCGTGACCTCGGGGACCGCGAGGTCCTCATCGCGACGGTCGGGGCGGGACCGGTACGGATCATCTTCCACGGCCATCTCGACGTGGTTCCCGGGCATGTCGGTCAGTTCGTACCGCGTATCGAGGGTGATCGTCTCATCGGCCGGGGTGCGTACGACATGAAGGCGGCGCTCGGCGCAATGATGTTGGTCACGTCCGATCTCGCCGCTGCCCCTCCCGAGGGGGTGCAGGTGGATCTGGTCGTTGTCCCCGACGAGGAGCGCGCGCAGCCGGGGGCCAACGCCACGGAGATGCTCGTCGATGCCGGTCTGCGGGCCGACATCGTGGTGTGCGGGGAGCCCACGGACATGCAGGTGGGCGTGCAGGCCAAGGGCGTCATGCTCGTGGAGGTGGAGGTGTCGGGCCGCGCGGCGCACGGGTCCACTCCGTGGCTCGGTGACAACGCGATCCTCCGGGCGCTCGATGTCTATCGCCGGATCGAATCCCTGCCGTTCACGCGGGCATCCACGCCGCTGTTCGCGCGTCCGTCGGTGAGCCTCGGTCGTATCATGGGCGGCGATGCCGTGAACAAGGTCGCCGACCACTGCACGATGCATGTGGACATCCGGTACCTGCCGGGACAGGATCCCGATGAGATCCTGCGTCAGGTGCGCGATACCGGTGCATCATCGGTCCTCGTGTCCATCGCTCGACCCCCGGCCGACACCGACCCGGATCACCCCCTGGTGCGATCTTTGGTGCGGGCCGCATCGGGCCACGACGAGTCGAGTACCTCCGTGGGCCGCGACGGGGCCTCGGATGCCGTGGCGTTCCTTGAGGTCGGTGTACCCGCCGTAGAGTTCGGCCCCCGTGGTGCCGGGCATCATGGACCTGATGAGTACGTGGACATCCCCAGCCTGCTCCTCTATCGACGTGCGCTTATGGACTTCGTGAGGGGCGTCGGTGCGCGACGCGACGACCTCGTGGGGTCGCGTGACGCCGAGGCACCCGCGTGAGCGGGGATGGCAACGACAGGGATGGCGCTCGCGAGGTGCCCATCGACGAGGGCGAGCGCCCCACCCGCTGGTATCGGGTTCCGCGTCGGCGGCGACGCTGGCCGTGGGCCATTCTGTGGGTGGGAGTGCTCGTACTGGGAGTCGGCGGTGGTCTGGCCGTGGCCAGCATCAGCCTCTTCGGCACCGTCCTCGACAAGGCGAGCCCCGACACCCCCGATGTCCAGGCGGCGCAGCAGACCGTGGACCCGGACGTACCGGGGGAGCCCATCAACATCCTGCTCATCGGGTCCGACGGGCGCTCGGGCACCGGCGACCGGGGACGGTCCGACTCCCTGATCCTCATTCGCATGGATGGGGACCAGGGTTTCATCTCGATGCTGTCGTTTCCCCGCGATCTCTACGTGGACATCCCGGGGCACGGGATGAACAAGATCAACGCCGCGTTTCCTATCGGTGGCCCCGCCATGACAATCGCCACCATCAAGAAACTGACCGGCCAGCCGATCAACTACTTCGTGAACATCGACTTTGAGGGTTTCGTCAAATTGGTGGACCAAGTGGGTGGGGTCTACATGGACGTGGACCGCACGTACTTCAACGAGAACGTGACGGGTGACGGCGTCAGTGACTACGAGGAGATCGACCTCAAGCCGGGCTACCAGCGAATGAGCGGCATCGACGCGCTCGACTACGTGCGCTACCGCCACACCGACTCCGACTTCGCGCGCATCGCCCGCCAGCAGGCGTTCCTGTCGGAGCTCAAACGTCAGACCAACCGGTTCGGAAATCTTCCCGAGATCCCGTCGTATGCGCGCATCTTCTCCGAGAGCGTCATTACCAACGTGAGGTCGGTGCCGCGCCTCTTGGGGATCCTCGAGCAGGCGATCACCACCGACAAGGACCGCATCGCACGGGCCAGTATCTCGGGCACCGGCGCGATGCGGAACGGGGCATCGATCGTGGGGGCGTCGCAGTCGGAGGTGGATGCCACGGTGGACGCATGGCTGCACCCGGAATTCACGCAGGGCGCCGTAACTGCGGTGGTGGATCCCAACTCGGTCACGGTGTCGGTGCGGAACGGCAGTGGGCGACTCCTCGCTGCCGAGACGGCCACGAAACAACTGCGCGCAAAGGGCTTTGCCGCCACATCGGGCGGTAACGCCGAGACCTTCGGTGTTCCTCGGACCGTCGTGCAGTACGCCGAGGACTCCCGCGAGGAGGCCAAGAACATCGCGCGCCTCTTTGGAGCGGACACCGTCCTGTCGGCGCTTCCGAAGACCCGGAAGGACGACGACGTTGACGTGCGCGTGCGCGTGGGCGAATCGTATGACGGCGAGCTCGTGGTACCGAAGAAGCGCACGGCGGCCCCCAAGGCGACCGCACACGTGGTGGACACCACGTCGCTGGTCGCGCTGCTCCGCCGGGTGGAGAAAGGCACGGGGCTTGCGGTCATGGTGCCCACCCGCGTGCCGGTGGGCTCCGCGCTCAAAGTTCTGCGCGCGTACCGGGTAAACACCGGCGGCGATGGCCCGCAGGCCGTGAAGATGGTGTTCCGTGTCCCGACGGGCACGTATTGGGGCTATCAGATGCTCGCCTGGCCCGACCCGCCGTTGCTGGAAGGGCGCACCGGTGTGGTGACGAGCGGTGGCCGCGAGTACTCCACGTTCTACGATGGCAAGAACCTGATGCGGCTCGCGTGGCAGAAGGGCGGCGTGACCTACTGGATCTCCAACACGCTTGACTACGCCCTGTCGCCCGAGACGATGTACGCGGTGGCCAAGTCGGCGCGCCCACTCGCACGGGTCGTGCTGCGCCCGGGGGCGACCCCCGTGGAAATCCCGCTCGAGCAGGACGCGTACACCCCCTGATGATGGCGCGCATCGGGGTGATCGGAGCGGGATACGTGGGCCTCGTAACCGGCGTCTGCCTCGCGTCCTTGGGGCATCGGGTCACGCTCCGTGACATCGACGAGGCCAAGGTCCGCATGATTACGGCGGGGATCTCGCCCATCCATGAGGACGGCCTCGTGGAGATGATGATCGCGAACGCTGAGCGTCTGCATGCCACGCTCGACATGGCGGAGATGCTCGCGGCGTCGGAGATCGTGTTCGTTGCGGTGGGTACGCCACCGACCCACTCGGGTGATGCGGACCTGTCACAGGTCATGAACGTGCTGGATGAGATCGAGGCGGTGGGTGGGACGTTGGACCACGTGCTGGTGATGAAGAGCACGGTGCCCGTCGGTACCGGCGAGCGCGTGCGTGCCGAACTCGATTCCCGCGGCCTCACATCCGTCGGGTACTGCTCCAATCCGGAATTCCTGAAGGAGGGTGTCGCCGTCGCCGACTTCCTCAACCCCGATCGCGTGGTGGTGGGCGACTTTCGTGCGGCCGACGGCGATCGGGTGGCGGCCATCTTTGCGCCCCTCGGCGCCCCCGTGGTGCGGTGTTCGGTGCCCACCGCCGAGATGATCAAGTACGCATCCAACGCGTTCCTCGCCACCAAGATCTCATTCATCAACGAGATCGCCAACGTGTGTGAGGAGGTGGGTGCCGACGTCGTTGAGGTGGCGAATGGAATGGGTCTCGACCCGCGCATCGGTCGCGCCTTCTTGTCGGCCGGCGTGGGCTTCGGGGGTAGTTGCTTCCCGAAAGACGTGTCGGCGCTCAAGCAGTTGGCCGGGAACTCGGGGTATCACTTCCAGTTGCTCACCTCGGTGATCGAGGTGAACGAACGGCAAAAGCGCCGTGTGGTGGGGAAGATTACGCGGCATCTGGGCGATCTGGAGGGAGCGGTGGTCGCGCTGTTGGGCCTCGCCTTCAAGCCCGGGACCGACGACATGCGCGAGGCATCCAGCGTGGTGCTGGCCGCTCGCTTGCTTGCCGAGGGTGCGCGGGTGCGCGCCTACGACCCCGTTGCTCTCGATGCCGCCCGCCACCGCCTGAGTGCTGTCGATCTGTTTGACGATCCATGGGAATGCGTGCGTGGTGCCGATGCGGTGGTGGTGGTGACCGAGTGGCCGGAGATCATCGGTCTCGACTGGACGCGGGTCCAGGCGGAGATGCGGGGAACGCTCCTCGTGGATGGCCGGAATGCCCTCGACCCGGCAGCGATGGTGGCCGCCGGCTTCGTGTACGAAGGTATCGGCCGGGTCGTACCGTCGTGAGCACGCCGGCGGGGGTCACTCAGGCCGTCATCTTGGTGGGTGGTCAGGGAACGCGAATGCGGCCGCTCACTGACACCCGTCCTAAGCCCCTGCTCCCGCTTCTGGATCGCCCCTTCGTGGAGCGCCAGGTGGACCACCTCGTGGCAGCGGGCGTCACGCGCATCGTGTTCTCGTGTGGGTACCGGCCGCGCGAGATCGAGGAGTACTTCGGGGACGGGTCGTCGCGTGGTCTCGTGATGGGCTATGTGGTGGACCCCGAGCCATTGGGCACCGCGGGAGGAATCGCCAACGCGGAGGCGCTCCTCGCCCCCGGGGACTGTTTCGTGCTGAATGGCGACATCCTCACCGATCTCGACCTCGCAGCGCTCGTGGCCCATCATCGTGCCCTCGGTGCGGAGGCCACCATCGCGCTTACCCCGGTGGATGATCCCGGGGCCTTCGGCCTCGTGCGCACCGATCCCGATGGCCGGGTCACCCAGTTTATGGAGAAACCCCGCCCCGGTGACCTCATCCCGGGCGAGCCCTACCGCATCAACGCCGGAACCTATGTGCTCTCCGGATCGGCACGGGCGGCGATTCCCCACGGTGTACCGGTCTCAATCGAGCGGGAGACGTTCCCCCTGCTCGCCGAGCGAGGTGGCGTGGCCGCCATGGCGAGCGATTGCTACTGGCGCGACATCGGAACGCCGCTGTCATACCGTGATGCCCACCTCGACATCCTCGCGGGGCGGGTGGGATCCATTCCCTCACCCGGAGCCACGTGGGTCGCCGAGGGGGCGACGGTCGCCGCATCCGCGAGCGTGGCGCCCGGTGCCTGTGTCGGGCCCGGCGTGTCACTCGAGGCCGACTCCACATGCACCAACGCGGTTCTTGGTGCTGGTTCGCGCGTGGGCCGCGGGGCACGGGTGGACGGCGCGGTGCTCGGCCGTGATGTGGTGGTGGGCGCGGGCGCGGTGCTGACGGGCCTCGTGGTGGCCGGGGATGGCGCGTCGATTCCGGCGGGCATGGTGCTCGACGGCCCGACGAGCATCCCCACCGGCGCGGTAGCCTCCGGATGATGTCGGAACTCGATCTCCCCGAGGTCCTCGGGATCGACCGCGCGGGGCTCATCGACGGCTTGGCCGGGTCGGTGGCCGCGTTCGATACCGCACGCGCCGGCGCCCTCGCCGTGGACATTCCGTTCTCGTCCGACGCGGTGACCGACGTCCTCATCTGTGGCATGGGTGGGTCAGCCGTGGCGGGTGATCTCATTGCCAGTGCCTACTACGAGCGCACGCGCGTGCCTCTGGTCGTACATCGCGGGTACTACCTCCCCGGATGGGCCGGGGCGTCCACGCTCCACCTGCTCCTCTCCTATTCGGGTGAGACGGAGGAGACTCTCACCGCCGCGATGCAGGCGCTCGAGCGCGAGTCTCCCGCCATCGCGGTCACCAGCGGCGGGAAGCTCGACGGCTGGTATGGCGATCACGGCGTACCGATCATGCGCATTCCGAGCGGACTGCAGCCACGGATGGCCTTGTTGCACATGCTCATTCCGGCCGTGGTGGTGTTGTCCCGCCTCGGGGTCATCCCACCGCAGGAGCAGGAGCTCGACGGCGCCCGTGATGCCATTGCGGCGGCCATTGATGCCTACGGTCCTGAACGCCCCACCGAAGCCAACCCCGCCAAGCAACTGGCCATCCGCCTTGCGGACAAGGTGCCCGTCATTTACGGCGCCGAGGTCACCTCGGGTGTGGCCTTCCGGTGGAAGTGCCAGTTCAACGAGAACGCGAAGCAGCCGGCGTTCTGGGCCGCTCTGCCCGAGATGAACCACAACGAGATCATGGGCTGGGAGAAGGCCGGGGCCTTCGGCGACACTGCCCAGGTGGTGATCTTGCGCGACCCGCGTCAGCACCGCCAAGTGGAGCGTCGGATCGCGCTCACCCGCGAGATAATTGCGCCGCACGTCTCCGACGTCATCACGATCGAGGGCGAGGGCGACACCACCCTGGCCCGAATGATCGACCTCGTGCTGCTGGGCGACTACGTGACGCTCTACGCGGCGTGTCTGCGCCGCGTCGACCCCGAGCCGGTGGATTCGATCGGCAGGCTGAAGGCCGGACTCGCGAGTACGGGTAATCAGCGTCTGCAGGCGGGGGAAAGCGGCAGCATCTAGCGGTTCCGATGGGACTCGCATGGCTGCGCGCCCGGCGTAGCGACGTGCCCGAGTTGGCGAGCAACGTGTGCCCGGACCGCGTGAGCGGTGACTGCCGCCCCCGCGGGCGATTTACCCTCCCAGCCGGAACCCACGCGTTTGGCCGCACACATCTGTCACCCAAGTAACAGATCCGTATACCTCGGTGACTGACACCTTGTCCACAGCTTGTGCGTCACGGCTGGATGGCGGTGCGATGCCCTCCGTCCTACGTCCATCTGGAGTACTGCACCCCTACCGTGAGCACGAGACGGGGGCATCGAATACCAGTACGTCGGGGCCGGTGGCGGTCGTCGGGTGGTCCCTTACGGTGCGATCCGGGCATCGGAGTGCGCCGTCTCAGGTCTCGACGACGTCCGTGGGAAGAACCGCTACGGGGACGTTTGTCCGCTTCGGGCGTACGCACACCTACGTGCTGCGCTGCCCCTTTGGTAGCGTGGCCCCGCTTCGAACCGAATAAGGACTCCGTCTGTGCCGAAGAACGTCAAGCATCATGTCGCCGATCTCGGGCTATCCGCCCTCGGGCGTCAGAAGATCGAGTGGGCCGATCGGGACATGCCCGTGCTCGCCCGCATCCGGGAGCGCTTTGAAAAGGAGCGTCCGCTTGAGGGCCTGCGTATCTCTGCCTGCCTTCACGTGACGACTGAGACCGCCAACTTGGCACGCACGCTCAAGGCCGGTGGCGCCGACCTCATGCTGGTCGCCTCCAACCCGCTGTCCACCCAGGACGACACCGCCGCCGCCCTCGTGCAGGAGTACGGCATCTCCACCTTCGCCATCAAGGGCGAGGATGACGACACGTACTACTCCCACATCACGGCGGCCATTGACCACGCTCCGCACATCACCATGGATGATGGTGCCGACGTCATTGGCGTGCTGCACGGCGCCCGCCGCGAGATGCTCGACGGCGTCATCGGCGGCACCGAGGAGACCACCACTGGTGTCATCCGCTTGAAGGCGCTCGAGGGCGAGGGCAAGTTGGCGTTCCCGGTCATCGCGGTGAACGACGCGAAGACCAAGCACATGTTCGACAACCGTTACGGCACCGGGCAGTCCACGCTCGACGGCCTGATGCGTGCCACCAACGTCCTGATCGCCGGACGTAAGTGTGTGGTGGGTGGCTACGGCTGGTGCGGTCGCGGCCTTGCTTCCCGTCTCAAGGGTATGGGGGCCCACGTCATTGTCATCGAGGTGAACCCGCTCGCCGCATTGGAGGCCGTGATGGACGGCTTCGAGGTGCTCACCGCTGCCGAAGCCGCCAAGAAGGGCGACATCTTCATCACCGCCACCGGCAACATTCACGTCCTCCGCCGGGAGCATTTTGAGCACATGAAGGACGGCGCGATCATCGCCAACACGGGCCACTTCAACGTGGAGATCGATATCCCGGGTCTGGACGAACTCGCCGACGGATCTCGTGAGGTGCGTCCGATGGTGCAGGAGTACGCACTGCGCAACGGCCGCAAGGTGTACCTACTGGCGGAGGGCCGTCTGCTCAACCTGTCGGCCGCCGAGGGTCACCCGGCCGCCGTCATGGACATGAGCTTCGCCAATCAGGCCTTGTCCGCTGAGTACATGGCGCAGAACGCGGCTGACCTGACGGCGACGGTCTACTCGGTGCCGGAGGACATTGACGCGGAGATCGCACGCCTGAAGCTCGAGTCGATGGGCGTGGAGATTGACACGCTCACCGACGAGCAGCAGACGTACCTGGCGTCGTGGGATCAGGGGACCTGAGCACTATTCCGGATGCGGCCAACGGGCGGGGCGATGCCCCGCCCGGTCTGGCCCCGGAGGACATCATCGCCCTTCGTGACGGGGCGGTGGTGATGCTCGACCAGACGCGCCTGCCGGGCGAGGTCACGCACGTCACCCTCACCGAGTGGCCCGAGGTCGTCGATGCCATTCGGACGATGGTGATTCGTGGTGCACCGGCGATCGGTGTGGCCGGTGCCATGGGTGTGGCCCTCGCCGCCCACCGCGCGGCGAGTCTGGCGGGCTCGCGTGCCGACTTCGACGCCGAACTGAGCCGCGCCATCCCGGCTCTGAGGGAGGCCCGCCCAACGGCCGTGAACCTGGCTTGGGCGGTGGACTACCTCGCGGGCATCGCTGCCGACCACGAGGGCACGCCGGCCGAGATCGCTGGGGACCTCGCCGTCGTCGCCCGAGGGATCCACGCCGACGAGGTGGCCCGCTGTGTCGCGATGGGGCAGCACGCGCTCGGGCTCATGACGCGCGGGGCGAAGATCCTGACCCACTGCAATGCCGGAGCGCTCGCCACGGGTGGCTACGGAACGGCCCTCGGGGTCATCCGGGCGGCGTACGCCGCCGACCCCACGGTGACCGTCATCGTGGACGAGACCCGTCCGCTTCTCCAGGGGTCCCGCCTCACGGCCTGGGAGATGCAGCAGGAGCGCATCCCGTACACCATCATCAGCGACTCCATGGCGGCGGCGTTCATGAGTGACGGGCGCGTGACCCACGTGGTGGTCGGCGCCGATCGCATCGCCGCCAATGGCGACGTGGTGAACAAGATCGGTACCTACGCGGTGGCGATCCTCGCCCGCGAGCACGGCATTCCGTTCATCGTGGCGGCACCCACGACCACCCTCGACCTCTCCATGGCCAGTGCGGCGGAGATCCCGGTGGAGGAGCGCGGCGCGGACGAGGTGACGGGACTGTCGCTGTTCGGACGCCCGGCGTCCCCACCGAACGCCGCGGTGGCGAACCCTGCCTTCGACCGTACCCCTGCGCGGCTGGTCACCGCCATCGTCACGGAGCACGGCGTGCATCGCCCCCCGTACGAGCGTTCACTGCGTGCCGCGTGGGATGCCGCCAACGATCAGGAAACGCACTGACAGAGCGAACGGACCCCCGGATCCGCTGAGAGTCCCGGGGGCCCGCTGGCGCACCTGCATGCACCATGTCCGGGTGACCAAGGGGGACGCCCGGCCCCAAAATGGTACGCCGCGTCTCGGACGGCGAGACGACTCAGTATCGGTTTCGGGGGGATTGGTCCGGCTGTTCAAGGGACGAGGGACCAATCGTCGTGCTCCGATGAATGAACGTGGAGACCACGTCGGCGCGGGGCGCTCGGACGTCGTCCACTGTGCGGTCCGCGTCGTATCGGTCGTCGGTGTCACCTCCATACCACTGCCGATCCAGCTGGCCATCGGGCCGCCGAGTCCCGGTCTGGGGGGTCGGGACGGCGGTGGGAGTCGAGCGCAGGGCGGTCATTGAATGCGCCACCCTGGAGGCGCCGGTTACCGCCGCCATTGCCCGGGGTAATCATGAGGGGGTGCGCGCCCTCCCCCCGGTGGGGACTCCACCACCGTTCCCGTCGGACGTGGCGGTGAGGATGCCCGGCTCCTTCGGTGGAATCCCCGAGGACAGCGTGATGCCGCCAGGCACCCATGCCACACCGTGGCGGCGCCTAGACCCGAGCGCGTCGAATGGGGTTTCGCCAACTGGGGAGGCGCGCCGCCTGCACCTTGCCACCGGCGACGCCGTCACCCTCTACGCGCGGTGTCGCCAACTGGGGGGGATGGGCGCGCCGCCTGCGGCGGTGCTGTCGGCGTTACCGACGCAGGGTAAGAATCGGGACCACCGGCACCCCGGCGTCGCGTACGGCGCCCCTCGGTGTTACTTGAGGCGGTACGTGATGCGTCCGCGGGTGAGGTCGTATGGGGAAACCTCAACCTTGACGCGGTCACCGGGGTTCACCCGGATGTAGTTACGTCGCATGCGCCCTGCGAGTTTCGCAAGCACCATGTGCCCGCCGTCGAGCTCGACGCGGAAGAACGTGTTGGGGAGGGCCTCGGTGATCTCGCCCTCAAACTCGATTGCCTGTTCCTTCTCGGTGGAGGCCGTGATGGATCCTTTTCGTCGCTGTGGGGGCACCGCGCCCCGCTTCACCGGGGAACGGTAGCGCGAGCCGCCCCCAATCGTGGCCCGCTACGTGCCGATACGCCCTTGCGCGCCCATCGTCACGGTGTGGCATTCATGTGAGCGGGGTGGTGCGCGATGGTTACCGGATGGACCCGCGTCGCATGGTCACCGCACTCCTCGACCTCGTCGCTCCCACGTCATGCGCCGTGTGCGGGTTGCCCGGTGATCCGTTGTGCATCGCCTGTCGCGCGGGCCTCTGGCCGATTGTGCGGCCCCTGTGCATGCGGTGCGGGCACCCGTGGACCGCCCCGGTGACCACCTGTCCGGAGTGCCCTCCGGCGATCGGTTGGGCCCGACAGGCGGTGCACTACCGCGACCCGGTGCCGACGGTCGTGTCGGCGTTCAAGGACCACCGACAGAGGGCGCTGGGCACCATACTGGCGTCGGTGATGGCAGAGGTGATACCCCGTCCCGTGGGCACCCCCGCCTTAGTGCCCATCCCTCTCGGGCCCGCACGGCTCGCGGACCGGGGCTTCAATCAGGCCTCGGTGATCGCCGAGGCGCTTGGACAGCGGTGGAACCTGCCGGTCAGGCAGGCGCTGGCCCGGGGCGACGACGAGGCGCACCAGCGTGGTACGGGCCGGGCCGGGCGCCTTCGGCAGGTACCCGGGGCATTTCGCGTGGTCGGCGAGGTGCCCCTGCACACTGTGCTCGTTGATGACGTCGTCACAACGGGGGCCACCCTCACGGCCGCCGCCCGTGCCCTGGGGATGGGCGGATGCGCCGGGGTCGGTGCCGTGGCACTCGCCCGGGTGGTGTCGCACCGTGGGGGGACTACAGTCGGGGGACGGTAGATCGACCCAAGGGGTGGACGAAATGGAAGTCCAAGTCAGGGGAAGAAACGTTCCGGTCACCGATGCGCTGGAGGCACACGCTACGAAGCGGATGCAGAAGTTGGAGCGTGTGCTTGGGCCAGCCGCCGAAACCGCGCAGGTAGAAATCGAACTTGCGGTGGAGCACAACCCGAGCATCCCGAACAGCCAGATCGCCGAGGTGACGGTGCGAAGCAAGGGTCCGGTCATACGCGTGCGCGCGGTCGACGCGGACATGTACGTCGCCATCGACGTGGCGGGGCATCGCATCGAGCGCCAGGTCCAGCGGCTGCGCGAGCGGCGACGGGACCACCACGGCCCGGGTACTCGGGCCATCGCGTCCACGCCCGACGAGATCGCCGTTCTGGACCACCTCGGAATCGCCGCGGAAGCCTCGACGGAGACGGCGCCGCCCATGCGCATCGTACGGAACAAACGGTTCGACATGCCGAGGCTGGCGCCGGAGGATGCCGCGGTGCGTCTGGAGCTGATCGACCACGCGTTCTTCGTGTTCCGCAACGTGGCGAGCGACGAGATGAGCGTGATCTACCGGCGCCGCGACGGCGACTTCGGCCTGATCGAGGGGGTCTGACGCGCATCGCCCCATGATCCGGTGGGTCATCGCCCTGTTCCTCCTGCTCGGGGTCACGGGCCTAGTGGGTCGGTGGGTCGGTCTCCCCTTGTTACGATTACCCCTCACGTAAGCGGCCGCTCGGACGATTCCGCATGGGCACGGACATGATCAACAAGGTCCTTCGTTTCGGCGAGGGGCGCGGAATGAAGCAGCGCATCAAGCGCGTCGAGGCGATCAACGCACTTGAGCCGCAGATGCAGGCACTCTCCGACCAAGGACTTCGCGATCTCACCGACGCCATCCGCGGGCGGCTGGCGGATGGCGCTGATCTGGATGATGTGCTCGAGGAGACCTTCGCGATCGTGCGCGAGGCGTCGTGGCGCACACTCGGCATGCGCCAGTACGACGTGCAGATGGTCGGTGCCATGGTGCTGAACGAGGGCCAGATCGCCGAGATGAAGACGGGGGAGGGGAAGACCCTCGCCGCGGTTCCGACGATCGTTCTCAACGCCCTCACGGGGCGCGGGGTGCATCTGGTGACGGTCAACGACTATCTGGCCCATCGGGATGCCAACTGGATGAAGCCGATCTACGAGTCGCTCGGTCTCTCGGTGGGCGTGATCGGTTCGATGATGCCGGAGGATGAGCGTCGCAGTGCGTACGCATCCGACGTGACCTACGGCACCAACTCCGAGTTCGGGTTCGACTACCTCCGCGACAACATGGCGGTGCGGCTCGACGACTGCGTGCAACGCGACCGTGCGTTTTGCATCGTGGACGAAGTGGACTCGATCCTCATCGACGAGGCCCGCACGCCGCTCATCATCTCGGGCGTTCCCGAGGCCGCGGCCGACACCTACTACCGGTTCGCCCGCATCGTTCCCACCCTCAAGAAGGGTGACGACTACGAGGTGGACGAAAAGCACCGCACCGTGGCCCCGAATGAGAGCGGCGTCGACAAGGTGGAGCGTGCCCTCGGTATCGACCACCTGTACCTGGATGTGCACGGCCAACTGGTGAACCACTTCATCCAGGCGCTCAAGGCCGAGGCACTGTTTCGCAAGGACAAGGAGTACATCATCCGCGACGGTGAGGTGATGATCGTCGACGAGTTCACGGGACGCGTACTCGAGGGTCGTCGGTATTCCGAGGGGCTGCATCAGGCGATCGAGGCGAAGGAGGGGCTCAAGATCCGCGAGGAGAACCAGACCCTCGCAACGGTCACCCTCCAAAACTACTTCCGAATGTACGAAAAGTTGGCGGGCATGACGGGCACGGCCGCCACCGAGGCCAACGAGTTCTCGAAGATCTATGAGACCGATGTGGTGAGCATCCCGACCCACCGTCCCATGATCCGCGAGGACCACAACGATCTGATCTTCAAGACCAAGAACGCCAAGTTCAACGCGGTGGCCGAGGAGATCAAGGAGGCTCACGATCGGGGACAGCCGATGCTGGTGGGCACGATTAGCGTCGAGGTCTCGGAGATGCTCTCGGGAATGCTCGAGCGTCGCGGGATCCCGCACACGGTGCTCAACGCCAAGCAGCACGAGCAAGAGGCCGAGACGATCGCCCGCGCCGGAGAGCGGGGCAGCGTGACGATCGCGACCAATATGGCCGGGCGTGGCGTGGACATCAAGCTGGGTGAGGGCGTGGAGGAGCTCGGTGGCCTCTACGTGCTGGGTACCGAGCGGCATGAGAGCCGCCGGATCGATAACCAGCTGCGCGGCCGTTCGGGTCGTCAGGGTGACCGGGGCTTCACCCGGTTCTACCTGTCGGCCGAGGACGACCTCATCCGGATCTTCTCGGGCGACCGGATGTACAAGATCCTCGACCGCCTCGGACCGGGTGATGACCTGCCGCTCGATTCGAAGATGCTCACAAGGACGGTCGAGGGCGCCCAGAAGAAGGTCGAGGAATACAACTTCAACATCCGCAAACGCGTGTTGGAGTACGACGACGTGCTCAACAAGCAGCGCGAGGTCGTCTACGCCGAGCGGCGCCAGGTGCTAGAGGGGGAGGATCTCTCCGACACTGCGCGCACCTGGATCGTCGAGACCCTGGTGGACGCGGTGGACCGTTACGAGGATGAGGACGCGGCGGCGGCGGATTGGGATCTCGACGGTATGGTCGCCGAGATCGCCCAGCTGTACCCCGTGTCGTTTAGTGCGGCGGACCTCCGCCACGACGAGCTCACCCGTGAGGAGATCTTGGATCGCATCGAAGACGATGCGATGGAGGCGTACGACCGACGCGAGACCGATCTCGGCCCCGAGCTGGTGCGCGATCTGGAGCGCTGGGTGCTGTTGCAGATCATCGACGTGGACTGGCGCGAGCACCTTCTGAACATGGACTACCTGCGTGAGGGCATCCACCTGCGCGCCCTAGGCCAGAAGGACCCGCTCTCGGAGTACCGGCTCGAGGGCCATCAGATGTTCGACGAGATGATGGAGAACGTGACGCGCGAGTTCGTGCGGTACATGTTCCATGTCGAGGTGGAGGCGCCGCCGGAGCCTGTGGAGGCCGCTCATCTGGATGGCGTGACCTACACGTCGCAGGAGGAGCCGTCACGTGGCTTCGCCGGCTTCGAGGCGGGGGTGCTCGAGCCCGCCGATGAGGTGGTGTTCGATGCCACCGATCCCGACCAGGGCGACGCGGACACGGGGACCATCGACGGGGATACCGACGACCGGCCACGTCGCATCGTGGAGACGGTGGTCATCAACGATGAGGACCGCATCGGGCGGAACGATCCGTGCTCGTGCGGATCGGGCAAGAAGTACAAGAAGTGCTGCGGCGCCGGCGTCTGACGGGCGCGTGACATGACCGAACCCGAGTCACGACGCCAGGCCCAGGCCGTCGATCCCGACGCGCTGGCCCAGCAGGCCGCGCGCCTCTGCGATCGTGTCCAACTCTTGGGTGAGTACCTCGACCCGGAGGTTCTCGAGGGTCGTATCGCCGAGCTCGAGGAGTTGATGGGCGCGGGCGACTTCTGGGATGACCAGAATCGCGCGGCGAGGGTGTCCGCGGAACACTCGCGTCTCACCGGGCGTCTGTCGGAGTACGCCAGTCTGTCCACCGATGCGGCCGACCTCTCCGCGCTCACGGCCATGGCGCGGGAGGAGGAACGCCTCGGATCGCTTACTCGGGAGTTCACTACCGAGATCGTCGAGGGCTTGGGGCGTGCCGAGGCGCGCCTGTCCGTACTCGAGGAGTCACGCCTGTTCTCCGGCGAGCACGACGGCGGTGACGCCGTGGTCACCATCCAGTCAGGGGAGGGCGGCACCGACGCCCAAGACTGGGCCGAGATGCTGCTGCGTATGTACCTGCGGTGGGCCGAGACCCGAGGTCTCACCGCCGAGGTGCGTGATCGTCAGGACGGTCAGGAGGCGGGTATCAAGAGCGCGACCTTCACCCTGTCGGGACCCAGTGCGTACGGCCTGATGTCGGCCGAGCGCGGCGTGCACCGACTTGTGCGCCTCTCTCCGTTCGACTCGGCCAACCGGCGCCAGACCTCATTCGCCGCCGTGCAGGTGGCACCCCTTCTTACCGATGCCGCCGTGGTCGAGATCGAGGACAAAGACATCCGGGTGGACACCTATCGCGCATCGGGTGCCGGCGGGCAGCATGTGAACAAGACCGACTCGGCCGTGCGCATGACCCACCTCCCCACGGGCGTGGTGGTCCAGTGCCAGAACGAACGGTCCCAGACCCAGAACCGTGCCACCGCCATGAGCATGCTCCGGTCCCGCCTTTTCGAGCTCGAACTTCAAAAGCGCGAGGAGGAGGCGGCCCGGGTACGCGGGGAGAGCATGACCATCGGGTTCGGATCCCAGATCCGCTCCTATGTCATCCACCCCTACGCGATGGTCAAGGATCTGCGCACCGGACATGAGACCGGCAACACCCAGGCGGTCTTTGACGGGGCCCTTGACCCGTTCATGCGCGCCGAACTGGAGCGCCGGGCCAAGGGCCTGGCAATCGTCGGCGAGGACTGACCCCGAGGCGGGAACACGGAGCCACCGGCCACGGACGAAACGTTCGGAGGGCCCCCACCACTTGGTACGTGTCAGGCACCTCACAATCGGTCTGGGCGGGGTCAGTCGGGTGGAAAGTCGCTGTTTGCGGACGTCGGTCGAGGTCCCTGATCGGGGCCACGGGAACGTTCTGGGGACCGATCGAGCACACGGGGGGCTATTCCTTGAGGTCGCGCGCGCCGGATTGCGCGTGGCGTTACGCCGCGGCAGGGGCGGGGCATCGCGTGGCGAAACCCGCACCGGTAAGGCGGATCCCGAATCGAGACCGAGTGGAGCACGGCCTGTATGGCGACGATCGACGACATTCACCACGGCACCGAGGATGGGCGCCCCACGTTTACACTCGTAGCGATGCCCGAGCGCCCCGAACCGGAGGACGAGGCGTTCGCGCCCATGTTCTCCGAGCCGCTCGACGACGCCACGCGTCGCCGGGGTGACATCTTCCGCCCGGGACCCGGACCGATGGTGGAGATGCGGGATGTCGTCAAGCGTTACAGCGGAGAGGTACGCGGCCTCGACGGTGTATCCCTGTCCATTCGCACTGGTGAGTTCGTGTTCCTCGTGGGTCCGTCCGGATCGGGGAAGTCCACCTTTATCCGCTTGATCATCCGTGAACTCCGACCGACCACGGGAACGGTCATCGTCGGTGGCCGCGACCTCGGCGAGTTGCGTCGCGGCAAGGTGCCGTACCTGCGTCGCGCAATCGGATGCGTCTTCCAAGACTTCCGCCTGCTTCCGGATCGCACCGCCGCGGAGAACGTGGCGTACGCCCTGCAGGTGACGGGCCACCCGACGAAGGAGTTACGCCGTCGCGTGCCGGAGATCCTGTCGCTGGTGGGGCTCGACGAGAAGTTCGATCGCCTTCCGCGCGAGCTGTCGGGCGGCGAGCAGCAGCGGGTGTCCATCGCTCGCGCACTCGTGAACCATCCGCGCCTGCTCATCGCCGACGAGCCCACGGGCAACCTCGACCCGGACACGTCGCTCGGCATCATGGACTTGCTCCAGCGCATCAACCGTACGGGGACCACCGTAATCGTGGCCACGCACGACCGGGACATCGTTGATCGCATGCAAATGCGGGTCATCGCTCTCGATGAGGGTCGCGTGGTGCGCGATGAGGAGAGCGGCGGCTACCACGAGGACGCCGGGGAGGTGAACGCATCGTGATCGGCATGTTCTTCCGTGAGGCGCTGCGATCCATCCGCGCCAACGCTGCCATCTCGGTTGCCGCCACGGTCACGGCCCTCATCGCCGTGTTCATCCTCGGCGCCTTCATCCCCTCATTCATGTACGTGCGATCGGCCGTTGACTCCCAGAAGTCCAAGGTCGATGTGGACATCTACATCTCCGACGGCGCCACGGTGCGACAGGTCGATTCCCTGCGCGACAAGCTCACGGCGCTCCGCAGCGACGGCACGGTCGCCAGGATGACCTATGTGTCGAAGGCGGATGCGCTCCGCATCATGCGCGAGCGCCTCCGTGACCCCTCGGTGCTCGATGAACTGCCATCCAACCCACTGCCAGCCAAGTTCAACGTGCACCCGACCGAGGCCGAGAACGCCGATGTGATCATCGCCGCCGTGAAGGGTCACCCGGCGCTCGATCCCACCGAGGGCATCGTGTACCCCAAGACCACCGCCGACAAGCTCCTCACCGCCGCCAAGTTCGTGCAGTGGGCCGGATTCATCCTCATCGGGATCCTGCTGCTCGCCGCCGTTCTGCTCATCGGCAACACTATCCGTCTGTCCATCTTCGCGAGGCGGCGGGAGGTGGAGGTGATGCGCTTGGTCGGCGCCACCAACTGGTTCATCAGGTGGCCCTTCATGATCGAGGGCGTCCTCTGCGGGCTGGTCGGAGCGGCGATCGCGGTCGCGATGCTCTGGGGTGTGAAAGTGGGCGTGGTGGACGCCTGGGCCGCGGGCGCGGACAGTGCGCTCACCAAGACCGATTCGGCGCCCGGGACGATCGCCTTCCCACTCCTGTCACTCATCCTCGTGGGCGCGGGCGCCGTGCTCGGGGCCGTTGGCAGCGGACTCACGCTGCGCCGCTTCCTCCGCATCTAACCCTTTCGGTCATAGGCGACGGCGTCCCCGGGTGCCGCCGCCACGACCTTCTACGATCGTGGCCGTGTCCGACCATCCCCGATCCCGCCGCCGTGTCGCCGCCGCCCTCGTCGTCACCCTCGCCGCCGTTGGGATCTTCGTTCTCGGGGCGTTCTTCGGGGTTCCTCTTCGGGAGTCCCTGACCGCGGGCCCGCGTGGATCGGTTCCCGACCAGGTGCTCGAGGTCATCAGCGATCGCTACCACGGTCAGGTGAATCGTGACGGGCTCGAGCGCATCGGCGCCGCGGCGATCGCGGCGTCCCTCGGTGATCCCTATACCGCGTACCTGAGTCCGGAGGAGTGGACGCGCCTTCGGCGGGCGTCGGCCGGGGCGTACACGGGCATCGGCGTACGCATTCGTCAGGAGTCCCGCGCGCTCGTGGTGAGCGAGGTCTTCCCCGGGAGCCCCGCCGCAGGGGTGGGACTTGTTGCCGGCGACCGCATCGTCGCCGTGGGCGGCGTGTCGGTTGCGAGTCGTGGTCCGCTGAACAGCCTCCACGCGGTCCTCGGTGCGCCCGGTACCTCGGTAGTGCTCACACTGGTGGGCACGGACGGCGCCACTCGTACTGTGCGCCCCGTGCGCGGAGATGTGACGGTACCGATGGTGGAGGGCCGTATCGTCACGGGTGCGCGCGGCATAAAGGTGGGCGTGATCGATCTGAATCGGTTTGAGCAGGGTGCGGGGGAGCGGGTGAGCGATCAGGCACGGGCACTCATCGCCACGGGCGCCACGGCCGTCGTACTCGACCTGCGCGGTGATCCGGGCGGTCTGCTTGACGAGGCCGTGGCGGTGGCGAGTGTCTTCCTGGCGCCAGGGACGGTGGTGGTGAGCACCACGGGCCGTATGTCGCCCGAGCGGGTTCTCCGGGCGAACGGCGATCCGATTGCCGCCGCCGTCCCCGTGGTGGTACTGGTGGACGGTGCCAGCGCCAGCGCGTCGGAGATCGTCGCCGGTGCACTCAAGGATCACGGGCGGGCCGTCATCGTTGGCCAGCCCACGTTCGGCAAGTCGAAGGTCCAGGTGACGTATTCCACCTCCGATGGCGGCGCCGTGCGTGTGACCATCGCCACGTATCTCACTCCCAAGGGCATTGACATCGGGGCGGGAGGGGTCACTCCCGACATCCGCGCCACGGATTCTGTGGCCACCGACGAGGACGAGGCGCTTGCGATCGCCGTCTCCGCCGCCCAGAAGCAGGGCGGTTAGACGCCGTGGCGCGCGGGCGTACCGGCGCATCGTTCGTGGCTCAGTTGGTGCCCGTCGGCCGCGGCGTTGTCGCGCGGCCGGCATTCGAGATGGGTCCCGACGCGCCTCTCCTCAAGGCGCGTCGCGGGGATGCGCAGGTCGGCGACCTCGTCACCGTCCGTCTGCGGGGTGGTGGCTGTGAGGTAACGAGGGTTCACGGCCCGGGTACCTCCGCGGGTGCTGCCATCGCGGCCCTCATGGTGCACGAGGGTCTCGGTCGTGGCTTCGGGGCGCGGGTGCGGGAGGAGGCCGACCGGGTGGCGCGCGAATCCATGGCGCCCGATGCCGATCGCCGTGACCTCCGCGACCAGCGTGTGATCACCATCGATCCCGCCGGCGCCAAGGACCACGACGATGCCATCGCCGTGGAACGCGAGGGCGAGGGCATCCACCTGTGGGTGCACATCGCCGATGTCAGCCGCTTCGTCGCGGCCGGTGGGGCCATCGACACGGAGGCCGAGCGCCGTGGCTGCTCGACGTATCTCCCCGGCACGGTTGATCCCATGCTCCCGGAGCGCCTGTCCAACGATGTGTGCTCCCTGCGCCCGAACGAGGATCGGAAGGCGCTCACGGCCCACATGCTGGTGATGCCCGATGGCGCGGTGTCGGCCGAGGGATTCCACCGGTCACTCATCCGTTCCGACCGTCGTCTCACCTACCCCGAGGTGGACGCTCTGCTCGAGGGACGCGCGGATCTGGGGGATGAGGCGATGGAGGCCGATGTGCGCCTAGCCATGGAGCTGGCCCGCGCGCTCCGTGCACGCCGTATGCGGCGGGGCGCACTCGACATCGTTACCACCGAGCCCCGGTTCGTCTTCGACGGCCCGCGGGTGGTCGGCGTCGAACGGGAGGAGGCGACCGACGCGCACAGCCTCATCGAGGAGTGCATGGTCGCGGCGAACGAGGCCGTGGCGCGGTTTCTCATCAGTCGCACGGTGCCCACCATCTTCCGGGTGCACGGTGACCCCGCGCAGGTGGCCATCGAGAATCTCTGGGCCCGCCTCGAGGTACTGGGCGTCGCGGTGCCGCCACTGGCCGATGGCGTGCTCACCGCCGACCAGCGGCGCGAGGCCGCCGGCGTGGCAGCGCACGCCCTGCGCATGCACTCCGAACGTATGGACCACGGCGGGACGTCGCTGTCCACCATGGTGCTGCGCGCCCTCCAGCGTGCGATCTATCGTCCTGATGAGACGGCGCACTCCGGGCTCGCGAGCCCCGCCTACCTCCACTTCACCTCACCAATCCGCCGCTACCCCGACCTCGTGGTGCACCGAGCATTGGTTCATGCTCTCGGCCTCGGTGAGCCGTTCCCCGACGTCGCCGCACTTCCCGAGGTGGCGCGTGCCGCCTCCGAGCGCGAGCGTGACGCCACCGATCTCGAACGCCGCGCCGACCGCATGTGCCTCGCCTACCTGTTGGTCCAGACCATGGTGGGGGACAACGAGTGGGATCGCCCCCGCCCCGGCGAGGTTCAAGGTATCGGCCCCGCGGGACTGTTCATCACGTTCGACCGGGTGTTCGACGGGTTCCTGCCCTTCCGTCGTATGCACGACGATCACTACGTGGCCGACGCCACCGATGCCGAGGTGATCGGGGAGGACACCGGCCGCCGCATTCGCTTGGGCGACGTCATCAGCGTCCGTGTGCACGACGTGGAGCCCCTGCGTGGCCGCGTCACCCTCGATCCGGCCGACCGCCCGGGACCTAGTACCACCCGCGTCACGTCGCCCATGGAGGAGAGGCGTCGCAGCGGGCGCAAGCGCCGATAGCGGTACCATCGCCGACCCATGGGTAAGACGGCAAAGACGAAAGCGGCCACGGCTCCGCCCCGTAAGGACATCGCGCAGAACCGGAAGGCCCTGCACGAGTACGAGATCCTGGGGCGGTACGAGGCGGGTATCGCCCTCACCGGCACTGAGGTGAAGGGGCTCCGCGAGAGCGGCGCCATGATTCGTGAGGCCTACGCCCACGTGATCAACCACGAGGTATTCCTCATCGGCGCCCATATCTCCGACTACGGCCCGGCTGGCGGGCGTGGGCACGATCCGCAGCGCACGCGCCGTCTGCTCCTGCATCGCCGCGAGATCGAGAAGATCGCCGGGCAGGTGGCCGAGAAGGGCATCTCACTCATCCCCCTCCGCATGTACTGGAACGACGAGGGCCGTGCCAAGATCGAACTTGGCATCGGTCGCGGTCGTACCCAGTACGACAAGCGGATGTCCATCAAGGACAAGGAGGTCGCGCGTGAGCTCTCGCGGGCCAACGCGCGCCGTGGCCGTGGCTAGACGGCGATGCCGCGGGGCCGCCCAGTAGCCCCACCGGGCGTCCGCGCCGTGCCCTCGCCACGAACCCTCCGGCCTGCACTCAGGTGATGATGACCACGTGCTCGGTGAGTGCCCCGTGTGCCCCGAGCGTCGAGATCTTCTCGATGTCGCTACTGCGGCTGGGGCCGGACACCAGGCTTACAGCCGATGGCACCGGGCGCCCCGCCGCGAAGGTACGGGCGAGGGCCTCACCGAGGGTGTCGACGATACGGTCGGCCGGCAGCAATGCCACGTGGTGGCGGCTGGTGACGTCGATCCCACGGCCGTGGTCGGCCGATGCCTCGAGCACGATCGTTCCCCGTTCGGCCACCGCTAGGGTGGGGACGGTGACCCCGCACACGTCCTCGGGGCCCTCGAGCCCGAGGGTCTCACGTCGGCCGAGGCCCGTGGGCCACATGACCACCTGGATGCCCGCGGTGCGCAGGGCGTCGCCCAGCCCGATGGCATCTACCACGCCGTCGCGCGGCAGCACAGCCCGTACCACGCCGTGGTCGGCCATCCACACCGCGGCGGCCCGGGCGGCATCGGCAGCGGTCACCACCTGCGCCGACGCCTTTCGCCGGACGAGGGCGGCCACCATCTCGTCCACCAACGGGGTACTCACTGGCGGGGTGGCCACGCGGTGGGGAGATCACGCACGAGGGTCCAGTTGCGCCCCGGCCCCGGCAGGTGCGTGACCCAGCCGTTACGCCCGCGGACGCGGAGCAACAGCCGGAGGCCGAGCACGGATGCCCGATAGGTGATCGGTCTACGCCACAGGTGGCTCCACGCACGAAACGCCATGCGTGATACCCGGGTGGCCGGTGACCGCGACCGGGCGCGGGCCTTGATGAGCAGGTCGGGCAGGGGGATGCCCACGGGGCAGATGTCGCCGCAGGCTCCGCACAGCGACGACATGAAGGGCATGTCGCGCGAGGCGGGGGAGGAGGGGGACTCCAGCAGTGGAGTGATGATCGCGCCGATGGGTCCGGAGTACGGCGATCCGTAGGCCTGCCCACCCACCGTCTTCCACATCGGGCACGAGTACAGGCAGGCTCCGCAGCGGATGCACGAGAGGACCTCCTCGAACTCCGTGCCGCGCAGGGCCGCCCGACCGCCGTCCACGATCACTAGGTGGAACTCCTCGGGGCCGTCCGACTCACCGTCGCGGCGCGGCCCCGTGATGAGGTTCACGTAGTTAGCGGCGTCCTGGCCGATGGCAGCCATGGGCAGCACTTGCAGGATGTGTGCGGCCTCGTCCCAGTCGGCCACTACACGCTCCATGCCCATGACGGCCACGTGGATACGCGGCTGCGACGTGACCAACCGGGCATTCCCCTCGTTCTCCACGATGCACACGGTTCCCGTGGACGCCACGCCGATGTTGACGCCCGAGATCCCGATCTCCGCCTGGGCGAACTTCTCGCGCAGCCGCACCCGTGCGTGCGCCACTAGGCCCTCCCGGTCGGTGGGCACGTCGTCCGTCCCAGCCTCCGCGCGGAAGAGGGCGGCCACCTGGTCCCGGCTCAGGTGAACCGCCGGGGCAATGATGTGCGACGGGTGCCCGCCGCCCAGTTGCACGATCCACTCGCCGAGGTCGGTCTCCACCACCTCGAGGCCAGCCTCCTCAAGCGCCTCGTTCAGCTTGATCTCCTCGGTGGCCATCGACTTGCTCTTGGCCACCATCCGTGCTCCCCGGGATCGGGCGAGGTCGGTGATGTACCGGCATGCCTCGGTCGCATCCGCCGCACGCACCACCGTTCCGCCGTTGGCGATCACGTTCGACTGCATCTCGCTGAGTAGCGCGGGGAGGTTGCGGATATTCGACCGGCGGATGTCCCGGGCCCGCGCACGCATGTCGTCGAGCCCGTGGTCGCGGCGCATCTTTTCGTAGCTCGTGCCCCAACTCTCGGCGGCCACGGCCAGGTTCTCCTTCAGACCGGGCTCGCGCATGGCTGCCACGGTGCGCTCTCGGAGCGTCGTGGTGACATCTGCGTAGGCAACGCCAGTGTGCCGCCGCCGCCGGGTGCTCATACGCCTGACCCCTCTGTGATCGCGGCCGCCACTGGTCGATTTCCCTCGGGTCCCGGATCGGCGATGGCCGCGACCGTGCGCTCCCGGAGTGTCGCGATGGCATCCGCGTACGTGACGCCGGTGGGCTGCCGCTGCCGGGTGCTCACGAGCCCAGCACCTCGGCGATGTGGCGTACACGGATGGGGATCCCCTCCCGGTGGGCACGTCCCGCGATGTGCATGAGGCATCCGAGATCGCACGACACCACCTCGCGTGCGCCGGAATCGGCCGCGGCGCGGGCCTTCTCCTCCCCGAGGCGCCCGGAGAGTTCCGGGAACGTCACAGCGAACATCCCACCGAATCCGCAGCACTGGTCGGTGTCGTCCATCTCGCGGATTTCACACCCCGGCACCTTGGCCAGCATCTCCCGTGGGCTGTCACGGTCATCCAACGTGCGGAGCATGTGGCATGAGTCGTGCAGGGTGACGGACCCACACGGCCGCGACTGCGGGTCGAGGTTGTGCGTCGCGAGGAACCTCGTGAACTCGATGGTCCGCGACGCGAGGCCGATGGCGGCCTCCTCGTCTGGCTCCCCCTTGAACAGATCGGGGTAGGAGTGGATGACCATGGCGGCACACGACCCGCTCGGTACTACCACGGGCTCCGTGCCCGCGAACACCGCGATGGTGTGGCGCGCCACGGCCCGCGCCTGATCGGGCGCGCCCGAGTTCCACGCGGGCTGCGAGCAACACGTCTGCCCGCGCGGAATCCTCACCTCAACCCCCGCGCGCGTGAGGGCGGCCTTCGTGGCCTTCCACACCGAGGGTGCCACGGCATCCGACAGGCACGTACGCATGAGCAGAACCCGCATCGCCCCGCAGTGTACGAGGGTCCCCGGTTGGCACCTGAGCAACGCGAACCGCACCGCCCACCGCGGTGCCCGGGGACGTCGCCCCCATCGTCCGAGTGCGACGGCGAACGCACCCCGTCTCGTCCTTCACCACGTTCCCGTCAATGCGGTGCGTGAGGTACGCGTGACGCCGGGCCACGGTCACCGTCCGCACCGACCGACCCCCCTCACCCACGGTGGGAAGGGGAGCGCACCGACCGGTGCTACCCTCACAGGAGCAGGAACCTTCACGGGCCCGAACCAGTTTCGACGGGGTGGAGAAGGATTGGTAAGCGAGCCGCGGACCCGGAGGACCGCGTTACAAACCGGGAACAAATGTAGCTGCGGATTCTCGTCAGCTCGCTCTCGCCGCCTAGTACGCGGTATTGAGAGTCGTCGGCCCTCCCTTCGGATCACGAGGGGGATTACCGGCGTCGCAAAGTGATCCTGGCCCCGAGGCAGTGCTTCTCGGTCAAGGGGTGAGATTTCAGGAGAGGCTGGCGGTGGACTGATTTGCCGACGATGGCACTCACCGCGAGACACACATCATCGGCTGCGCTCGGAGAAACCCATCTGGAAACGCCTTCGGACGCCGGGGCAGTGCCGGCCGGGTCCATCAAGGTCTCGTCTGCGGAGAGTTCGGCAGGCGAGACACGCGAAGGACATACGTAGGACCTGAGGGAGCCGACTGGGGCTCCCTCAGTCGTTTTCGCGCCGAGTGCGCCCGGATCCCGCATGGTGGGCCGGGATCGGTCGTGTGAGGGGCCCTGGTGGCTCAACTCCCAGCGGCCCTGGAGGTTATCCGGGACGGCCTTCTGCCCGGGTCACGTCGCTGTGTCTTGCACCACGTGTAGCGACGTGACCCGGGCCGACACGCCCCTTGAAACCCCCATCCTCAATGCTCATTGAGGTTTTCGGGCTTTCCGTGCAGCTACCAACTGCGGAACTCCAGGTTCTCACGTCGGGGCTGACGACGGCCGTCTGAGGAATCTGACGGAGCCACTTGCGGATCCCTCAGGTGCCCGTTCCCCCGAGGTCATCGCGTGCGACGCGCTCGATCCGGATCAGGATGGCAGCCGACGGGGTGACCTTGCCGGTGGCGTAGGTGCTCAGACGGGATGCCGAGGTTCCGGCGGCCGACGCGAGAGTCGCTTGGGAGACCCCCGACTGTTCGATGGCCGCACGCACACGGCGCGCCGCCTCATCACGGTCGGCACGGTCGGCACTCTCGCGTGCCCGCCGGATAGCGAGGTCGAACAGGCGCGTCACCCCCGACGACGGCGCGTATCCGGTGTAGTCCTCGATCTGGCGCGCCACATCGCCCCACGGATGCGCGGCGACCTCACGAAGGAGCGGCCGCCAGTCACCGACCAGACCGCGCTCGAGGGTGATCACGATCGCCTCGAACGGCCAGGTGCGTACGTCGTCGGTGGGAGATGCATCGACGTTGCGAAACCGAACGCTCATGAGTCCCCGTCGGTGAGGGCCAGCGCGATGTCGCCGCATGCCGAGACGACGTCATCCCAGTGGTGCCAACGGGGATCGAGTCCGCGATATCGGGGGAGCTGGCGGATGACACGCGTGTCGCGGGGCTCCGGACTTGCGAGCCGCAGAATGAGGGACGTGAGCACGGAGTCAGCCTATCCCGAGCGGTCGCGGTAAAAGGTATCGATCCCGCGCAGCGTGGTTGCCGCGTGGTCGATGCCGACATGGTCGGTGAGGTCGACGACATCCAGGTAGTCGCGCACGACGTTGCGCTGAACCACCAGAAAAGCCTTCACGCGCAGGGTCTCGGCGGCGGTCGGGGCGATGACCATCTGTCCGCCCTCGAGCGTCACCTCGCATGTCTCAAGTGGGCGCGTACGACGCATCTGCCGCAGACCCGCATCGATTCCCCCGAGGGACCCCATGATCGTCATGGGCGGAGACGACGCCCGGACGGACGTCGCCCAGCCCTCCATGGCCTCGACGGCATCGAGCATTTGCTCATAGCGGCGGGCGAGATCCGGAAGCATGTGGTCGTGATCGAAGGAATCACGATGGCCGGCGTCCAGGGCAGCAGCGGCGCCACCGACGAGAACGGCATCCGGCACGGCCTCCTGCAGCCGGGATGTGGACGCCAAGACGGCCGTCAAGAGATCGCTCCGCGGCGTGTTGGACCTCCGAGGCGTCATAGACTGATAATATCAGTTTAGATAACGCTTGCCCAACGAATCCGTTGGCGGGGACGGGTGTCTGGACAGTGATCTGGCACGGGGCCGTGTGGACGACCCCGGTAACCGGCGAGTACATGCGGCGTGGGAGCCGCAGACCGGTCGTGTTGACGGATTCCCTCGCGAGGGGCAAGTGATGCGTCCGTGGTGTCGCGTAAATCGTCCCTACTTCGGCGTCGCAGCCCCGCGTGATGTGGGAATACCCCCGAGCCGTGACAGCATCATGGAGCCCTCGACCATGAGCGTGGATGTCCGCGCTCCTTTCGACGCGGGCGAGGAGCGAGGATGAGTAGCGGTGTGAGGATTGCGACCCTGCGTCTGTTTCGGGGTGGGGGCGACTTCCAGCATGACCTCAAGGCCATGGTGGCGGAGTGCATTACCGATTCCGTTCATCGGAACGGCCGGGTACGCTTCTACTCGAAGGCCGTGTTCATGGTCATCTGGTGGGCCGCGTCGTGGGGGTTCCTCATGTTCGTGTCGGCCACCTGGTGGCAGACACTCCTCGGGTGCCTGTCCCTGGCGTTCGCGATGGGCGGCATCGGCTTCGGCATCCAGCACGACGCCAACCATGGGGCGCTCGGCCGCCGGGCCCGATGGATGGGGTTCTCGCTCGACGTCATCGGGTCGTCGTCGTTCCTGTGGCGTGAGCGCCACAACCACGCGCACCACACGTACACCAACGTGGTGGACAAGGACGGCGACATCGATCAGCTCCCGTTCGCGCGCTTCGCACCCGATCAGAAGTTGCACGCGTTCCACCGCTTCCAGCACATCTACATGTTCGCGCTGTATGGCGCGTATGCACCGAAGGCCATCTTCTGGGGCGATTTCAACGCCATCTACCGCGGGCCGAAGTGCATGGTCCCGGTCAAGCGTCCGCGTGGCACAGACCTCGTGCAGTTCATCGCGGGGAAAGCGGCGGCCTTCTCCTGGCTGCTGGTCATCCCCATGTTCTTCCATCCGTGGTGGCAGGTACTCATCGCTACGTTCGTGACGCTCTGGATTCTCGGCATCGTTCTCGCCATCGTGTTCCAACTGGCGCACTGTGTGGAAGAGGCCGAGTTCACGTCGGAGGAGCGGCTCATTCAGGGGTCGTTGGATGATGGGCCCCGCGAGTGGACCCGCCACCAAGTGGAGAGCACGGTCGACTTCGGGCGGCGGTCCCGTGTCCTCAACTGGTACCTCGGCGGCCTCAACTTCCAGATCGAGCACCACCTCCTGCCCCAGGTGTGTCATGTGCACTACCGCATGCTCTCGCCGCACTTCGAGGAGCTGTGCGCGACGCACGGGTTCCGCTATACGGCCCACCCCACGCTGTTCTCGGCGCTCAAATCCCACTCTCGCTGGCTCAAGCGCATGGGCCAGCCGGGTGCGGAGTACATGGGTGCGACAACGCTCTGAGGCCGGGCCCGGTGGGTTCCACCGGGAGATTTCGTCCCTGCTGCAGGCGGCTCCGGGATGACCGTGCCGAGCGCCGTCGTGGGCGTCGTGGCGAATCCCACCGCTCCCACGGGGTCGCTCACCGGGTCGGAGAACGGTCGACCCCTCGCCGTGGGACCCACTGTGAGGGGGTCGGTCCTGGAGTCGGTGGCGGGTTAGGCCGTGCGGCGGGCGAGTTCGCCCGACCGGTCAATCGCGCGCAGCGAGTCGAACCCGCCGATGCGCTCACCGTCGATGACGATCTGGGGGAACCTGCGCCCGCCGCCACTGACCTGCTCCAGGCGGTCGCGGGATCCCTTCGAGAGCAGGTTGATGCTGATGTCCTCGTAGGCGATGCCGCGCTGTCGAAGCAGTCGCTTGGCCCCGACGCAGTAGATGCAGAAGGGGGAGGAGTAGACGGTGACCTGTGCCACGGGATGGACTCTATTCCTCGTCGTGCGCCATGAGCAGATTGCAGGCGATGGCGGACGCCGCGCCCACGTTGAGGGAATCCACGCCTTCCGCCATGGGGATGGTGACCCGGGCCGCGGCCCCCGCGAGCGTGGCCGGAGTCAGGCCCGGCCCCTCGGAACCGACGATGAGCGCGACTCGCTCATCGCGTCGGGTCGCCAGTTCGTGGGTGATGGACACGGCGTCGGCCGCCGGTGTGAGGGCGAGGGCGGAGAGCCCGTAGGTGCGGCAGGTCGCGAGGATGTCGTCGGTGCACGCCCACCGACGAAGCAGGGCGGCACCCATCGAGGTGCGAAGCGCGCGGCGGCCGAGCGGATCGCCGGATCCGGGTCCCATGAGCACGGCATCAACACCCAGCGCCATGGCGCTGCGCATAATCGTCCCCACGTTCGATGGGGTGGCCACGCCCTCGAGGGCGAGCACGCGTCGCGCCCCGGGGAGTACGTCGTCCAGGCGCGGATCGGGTGGCCGCCGGAAGAGGCACAGCAGGTCGCGTACCGCCCCGAAGCCCGTGAGGGACTGGATCGCCGGTGGATCGAGGTGGATGACCGGACACCCGAGGTCGGGGATCCCGGTGCTGCTGCGCGTGTTTACGAGCAGTGCGACGGGTACGTGTCCGGCCTCGATCGTCCGTAACACGAGTCGCTCCCCCTCGGCCACGAACATCGCCCCCTCCCCGGAGGGGGGAGGCCGCCGCAACCGCGATTCGTGACCACGCAGGTCACGGAACATCTCCCGGATGGGGGCGTCGTCGGTCATCCGGAGCGTGCCGGGTGGCGACGCGGGGCCATCCTTGGCCACGGTGATCCTCGGTGTGACCATCCGGTCGTGGTGGCCGCACCGAGAGCGACGGCGCCGGGTGTGGTGCGGCTGTCCCCATCCCCGGAGGGGTCGGACCTGGTGGTCCCCACCGTCCTGGGTGACCTCGGATCGTTCGGTGCCATGAGTGCCCCGCGGGCGCCACCATCCACGGTGCGATGGGGCGCGGCCCCGGGAGCACCCACCCGCGCCACGACGTTTCGGGTTCCGGTGACGCCGCCGCCGGTCACGGCGATGCGGGTGATGGTGTGCACCATTTCCTCCAATCGGTAGGGACGTTCGCGACGCTACCAACGGGCGCGGGTCCGGGGCGCGCGTACGCGGTCGATCGCCGCATCGGGGGGCCCCGACCGGCGTGTCGGTGACGATCCTCCGGGTCACAACCGGTGGTCCCAGGTCGTTTATCCCGGGCGGTGGGGTGGCCCCCGTGGTTTGCTCCGGGGAACTGCACACCCGACTCGCGGAGGCAGCATGACGACGCACGATTCGAGGTCGCGCGAAGAGGTCCACATCGACGGCGTGGCCCGGGTGAAGGACATCCTGGGTCCGAAGGCCGAGGAGTCGCTCGCCACCCTCGGCGAGTTGGGCGAACGCATCATCACAACGATCTACGGCGACATCTACGGACGCCCCGGGCTCGACGTTCGCGAGCGGCAGATCGCCACGCTCGCGATGCTCATGGCGCTGGGCGGGAAGGACCGTCAGGTCAAGGTGCACATGCGCGCAGGGCTGCGTTTGGGAATCACCGAGGAGCAGTTGCGCGAGATGGTTATCCAACTCGCCGCCTACGCCGGGTTCCCCGCGGCCATCAACGCCCAGGCCCAGTTGAACGAGGTTCTCGCCGAGGAGGCGGGGGACTGAGGAGGGCAGGGGTGTCAGACACCGCTCGCGCCGTGAACCCGGTGTCAGACACCGGGCGCGAGACGCGGGCCCAGATCGTTCCGCGCGTTGCGGCCGAGCAGGAGGGACTCCATCCGCATCCCGAGTACACACACACCGCACGGCGACGGGCGGGGGTGCTCGGTGGCGTCATGGTTCCCGTGAGCCTCCTCATTGGGTGGGCCATCGGAGTCCCACTCGGCTGGCCACCACTGCTATGGATCTCGTGTGGGCTGGGGATCAGCCTGGGAGTCGTCTATGTGGTGTACGTCATCATCGCGGAACGGGATGATGACCGGATCCCGCGCGAGCTCGACACGGTGCGGCGACAGAGGGGGGTGGCACCGTGAGTACGGGGATCGAACTTGGCATCTACTCCTTCGGCGACGCCACGCCCAATCCGGTGACGGGCCGTCGCATTGACGAGGGCCAGCGGGTGCGGGACCTGATCGAGGAGATCGTGCTGGCCGATGAGGTCGGACTCGACGTCTTCGGGGTCGGGGAGCACCATCGGGCGGACTTCCCGGTGTCGTCACCCGCCACCGTCCTTGCCGCCGCGGCGTCGCGCACGTCGCGTATCCGCCTTACGAGCGCGGTGACGGTGTTGTCATCGGACGACCCGGTGCGGGTATTTCAGGATTTCGCCACCATTGACCTCATTTCCCAGGGCCGCGCGGAGATCATGGCCGGCCGGGGATCGTTCATCGAGTCGTTCCCGCTCTTTGGGTACGACCTGGACGATTACGCCGATCTGTATCTCGAGAAGCTCGACCTGCTATTGGCCCTGCGCGATCAGGAGGTCGTCACATGGAAGGGACGCCTCAGGCCGTCGATCGCAGAGCGGCCGGTGTATCCACGGCCCCAGCAGGATCCATTGCCGGTGTGGATCGCCGTCGGTGGCACGCCGCAGTCGGTGGTCAACGCGGCGGCCCGTGGCCTGCCCATTTCCCTCGCGATCATCGGTGCGGCCGCGCAGCCCTTCGTGCCGCTCATCACCCTCTATCGTGAGGCGTTGTCCGAGCACGGGCATGATCCCGCCACCATCCCCGTGGGCATCGGCACCCATGGGTTCATCGCCACGACATCCCAGCGGGCGTTCGACATCGCGGCGGACGGCATCATGACGGCGATGAACCAGATCGGGCGCGAGCGTGGATGGGGCAGGGAGATCGACCGCGCGGAGATCGATCGGATGCGCCAGCCGCACGCGGCCCTAATGGTGGGCAATCCGGAGGAGGTCGCCGGGAAGATCTTGGTGAACCACGAGATGTTCGGCAACCGGCGGGCGCTCATCCATCTGGGCATCGGGAACCCTCCGCACGCCGACATGATGCGTGCGATCGAGCTCTACGGAACCGAGGTCGCACCCCTCGTGCGCACCGAAGTCGCACGACGGGATGCCCTCTCCGCGTCGAGTAGCCGCTGACCCTCCCGATCGGCGGAGTCCGACGGTAAGGTTCCCCCATGGCCGACAACGAATCTGGGACCGACATCAGCGTGACCACCGATGCACCGCCGTGCCCGAAGTGCGGCGCGGCCACGTTTGCAACGACCCGCCGAATGCGAACGCACATCCTCGAGGGCGCCACCGCCGTCCCACGTGACCACAGTCATCCGGTCTGGCGCTGCATGCGGTGCTCCAACGAGGTCATGCGTAGCACCTGATCCCCTCGCGACCCCGAGCGTCATCACGGCGCTCCGCGGGTCATCCGATGGGCGCACGATCCGCGTTGAGAAGGACGGCGCACGGTGGCTCCGTCTACCGGTGTATCTGGCCGCCGACCTGCACCTGTTCACCGGCGAGGAGATGGACGCCGCCCGCGTGGCCGAGGTCGAGGGTGCAGTGGCCCTCGAGAAGTTGTGGGACGCCGCGCTCCGGTTTACCGTGGGCCGTGGCCGTGCCGAGCGCGAGGTGGCGTGGCGCCTACGCCACCGACACGCTGACGAGCACCAGATTGCGCGCGTCATGGTTCGGCTGGTAGCGGCCGGTTTGGGGGATGAAGATTCCAACGCCGACCTCCGCGTGGAGCGGCTCGCCGCGCGCGGCTGGGGATCGCGGCGCATCCGCACCGAGATGCTGAGCGTGGGGTTTGCGTCCGACACCGTGGCGCGGGCAGTGGGGGAGGGTCTCGCGATCGATCACGATGTCCTGCTGCTCACGGACATGGTGGAGCGCATGGGGGTGCCCGCCACGCCCGAGGAGCGCCGTCGCATGGCGGCCCGCCTCGAGCGGCGCGGACTGCCGCCGGCCGCTGTACGCGAGGCTCTACGGCCGGATGAGGACGAGCAGGAACACCGGACGGTGGCACCGGAGGCTGAGGAACTCATCCGTCAGGTACGTCGTCGCTACCCCACGCAGGGAATCGAGGCCGCCGCCGGCCGGCGGGCGCTCAGCTGGCTCGTGCGCCGGGGGGTGGGGCCGGGCGAGGCCCGCCACATCTTGGCAGCGGCCGCGGAGGACGAGGGCGAGGGCGGGGGCTAAGCCGCATCGCCCGCGGCGGGTCAGCGGGAGAGGCGTCCCGCCCCTAGGGTGTTCGTGGTCACCGGGTTCACGTCGCCAACCGTTCCTCCGCATGTCGTCGATCCACACGCCGCGTCGCACCGGCACTCTGGCCGCCGTGTCGGCGTCAGGGGCCGGGTGGGCGAGGAGCGAGGAGCGGGTTCACGGAACGACGGCGCCCTGTCGGGTACGTCCGGTCGTGCCGGTCATCGTGGTGTGAACACCGATCGTCGCGATACCGGTCCGTACCGCGTGCGTTCGAGGACGCGGCGGTGCACACCGGTTCCCCACGGGTCAGGGGGTGTCGGTGAACTCCACGATTGCCGCGCCCGACGTGAGTCCGGCGCCGAATGCCACGAGCCCCCCGAGTCCGCGCGGGCCGGTGGGAAGGTGCTCGGCGATGGCGATGGGGATGGTGGACGACGACGTATTCCCCCATCGGTCCACGTTTACGACGAAACGATCCGCGGGCAGGCCGCTGCGGGCCTGTATCGACGAGATAATGCGGCCGTTCGCTTGATGCGGCACCACGTGCATGAGATCGGCGACGCTCACGCCGGATCCACTCGCCGCACGGTCGAGCATCCGCAGCATCTCCCGCACGGCACGGGTGTAGACACGCGGGCCATCCATAAACAGGTAGTCCGTGGTACGCGGGCCGTGATGGATGATGGAGCCGTCGTCACCGCTGGCCGCGAGGACCGGTCGGTGCAGCAGGAGCGGTGAGTCGCCGAGGCGGTCGGGGCCGTTGACGACCGTGGCGGTGACCGCATCACCGAAGACCACGACGGTGTCGAAGTCGTCGGGATCCACGTAACGGGTCATCGCCTCGGCGGTGATGACGAGGATTGACGCATCGCGTCGTTGCTGCAGGATGTCGTGCGCGGTCTGCAGGGCGTAGAGGTATCCCGAGCATGCGGCCGAGACGTCGCTGGCGGCCACGTCGGCGGGGCCGTCATCCACGGCGAGGAGGTTCTGCACCATGCAGGCCACACTGGGGCTGAGATTGGGTGGGGTACCCGTAGCCACGATGATGGACTCGAGGTCACCGAGGGCGAGTCCCTGGCTGTCGAGGGCCTGCCGAGCGGCAGCGGCCGCCAACGTGATGAGGTCCTCATCGTCGGCGAGGACCGGTCGCTGGCGGATGCCGGTGCGCCGGATGATGTCGCCTTCGCTGCGGCCGGGGAATCGGGCGGCGATCTCGGCATTGGTGAGGATGTGACGGCCGGCGCGCACGGAGATGCCGGCGAGCCCCACGGGCAGCGACACCGACTCGGCGGCCCGCGCGGCGGTGCGTACGGGCGATGGGGCGGATCCCGGAACGCGGCGCACACGGACGATGGGCTCCGCGGGAATGCGCCGACGCGTGGCCTCGGCGCCCGGAGCCAGACGGATGCGCGCAAGGGGCGTACCCACGAGCACCGACGCGAATTCGTCGTGGAGCTCAGCGATCTCGCCCGCTGCCGGGGCGGCCAACTCGAATGCGGCCTTGTCGCCCTCGCACTCGGCGATGACCTGCCCCTCGGTGACGGTGTCCCCGTCCGCCACCAGCCACTCGAGCACCATCATCTGCTGGTCGGCCGGGCTCGATCCGATGGCCTCCACCACCAGTACGCCGTCCTCGTGGTGCGGGGTGCTCACCTCTACCTCGAGGCCCCCGAGGAGGGTGGCCACGGTCTGGACGATGTCCCGCGTGGAGGGCAACAGCTCGATCTGGTTGACGTAGTTGTTGGGCACCCAAGTGTCGGGGCGCACCACCCGGCGCGTGGTGATCTCGCCCTCGAGGTGGTCCGAGACGGTGGCCACGACCTCGGCCCCGAAGCCGCCGCTGAGGTTGTCCTCGTGCACGATTACCAGACGGCGGGTGCGGGCGACGCTGGCGACCACGGCCTCCCGGTCCCAGGGCGAGATGCTGCGCAGGTCGATGACGTCCACATCCACCCCAGCGGCATCGAGCACTGCGGCGGCACGCTCGGCGATCGGCGCCGCCGACCCCCAACTGACGAGCGTGACGTCATCACCCCGGTGCCGCACGGCGGCGGTACCGGGTACGATCGGTCGCACCGGACCCTCGGCGCGCGTGGCGCGCGCGGGATCGTTGAGGCAGGTCTTCGGATAGAGGATGAGAGTGGGGCGTTCGCCGTCGAGGGCCGCATCAAGCATTCCGGCGGCGTCGGCGGCGGTGCTCGGCATGAACACGTCGAGCCCGGGGATGTGGGCGAACGTGGCCTCGAAAGTCTGGGAGTGGAAGGGACCGAGTCCCGGGCGATACCCGCCGCAGGGCGCCAGCACCACGACGGGGGCTGCCCACGCGCCGCCGGTGCGCCAGTGGATGGTGGCTAACTCCGACACGATCTGGTTGAAGGCCAGAGGAAGGAAGTCGGCGAACTGCACCATCGCCACGGGGCGACCACCGGCGAGCGCTCGCCCGATCGCGGTACCCACGATGGTGGATTCGCTGAGTGTCGCGTTGGTGACCCGTCCGGGGAATTCCGTGGACAGGCCACGGGTCAGGCCGAAGACATCGCCCTTGGGGTCCTCGATGTCCTGCCCGAGCAGCGACACACGCGGGTCGTTCCTTAGATGGTCGCCGAGCACGTCACGCATGGCTTCGAGCATGGTGCGCGGGGACCCCGACTCGGCGGGCGCCGGGGCCACGGCACGGGCGACGACGGAGGACCCGACGGGGGCGCTGGCGCCATGCGTGACCACGGGATCGGGCGCCGCGAGGGCACGAGCGGCCGCCGCACGTACCTCGGACTCCACCTCACGGTCGAGATCGGTCAGTTCGGTGGAGGACACGCCGTCGGCCAGCAGGTGCTCGCGCAGGGCCAGGACGGGATCACCGGTGGTGCGGGCCGTCGTACGCTCGGCCTCGTCGCGGTACGTCGACTCGTCGTCGGCGTTGGTGTGGTGCGTGAGGCGCTCGGTGCGGACCACCATGATCGAGGGCCGACGCGACTCACGCATGGCCGTGACCACATGTTCGGTCACGGCGTCGAGCGTGACCGGGTCACGACCATCCGCCCGGATGATGGGCACGCCGAGGAATGAGTCCTCGGCGCCGCGGGTCGTGTCGTAGAAGGTGCGCCCGGCGGTGTGGGTCGAGATGGCGTAGCCATTGTCCTCAATCCAGAAGAGCACGGGCAACTGCGCACGCGAGGCCTCGGCGATGGCCTCCATGACCTCCCCCTGTTGGGTGGTGCCGTCACCGATACTGGCCACCACGATGGGGGCACCGTCCTGGTGGGCCACCTCCTGGGCAACACCCACGGCATGGAGCAGACCGTTGCCGGTGGGAACCGTCATCGGCATCACGTGGAGGGCACGGTCATTGAAGAACGCCGGCATCTGGCGTCCGCCGGAGTCGCTCTCTGCGGTCGAGAGCAGCGCGTGGAAAAAGCGCTCGGGCGTGATGCCACACCGGATGAGTAGGGCGCGCGAGCGGTAGTGAGGTTGCAACCAGTCCTGCGGACCCAGATGGTTGGGGAGAACCGCCGACGCCTCGTGCCCGGTTCCGCTGATTTGGAAGGACGCCTCGCCGCGCTGGACGAGCTCTTCCTCCACCGCATCGACCCAGCGAGCGCACGTCATGGCGCGGAGGGTCTCCAATGCACGCAGGGATTGCGTGCGGGACTGCGTGCTCAGGGTGTCGCCGGTCCTTCCGGTGAGGGGCGGGATGACATCGCCCGGGTCGAAATCCAACGATAGGCGGGCATCCGGACGCATGCCCTCGACCGTCGTGCGATGGCACCGACTATTCGCGGGCGTCGTGGGCCACGGCGATGCGTCGGTCCGCCCCATCGCGGGCCGCAGAGATCACGATCGCGCGGACGATGCTCGCGACAGACCTCCCCACTCTGTGTGGTGGTTCGATTACCCGGCGGAGGAGTACGACGAGGCCCGTGGCCACGATTGTTACGTGTCAGACACCTCGCGTCGTAGACCGGGTGTCGACACCGCTCGGCCTCATCGCCGCGTTGGCACCTTCGACTACTTGATGCGGACGGTGCCCCGTAGCCCCGATTGGCCGTAGGGCCCACGGGCGAGCACGGTGACGGAATAGCCGCCAACGGGTGCGGTCGATGTTCCGATCATCCCGCGCCAAGTGAGCGAGTGGCGACCGTCGGCCAGCGATCGGTTGCGTGCGATGGTCGCCACCACGCGTCCGGTCGACGTCGCCACCGTGATGGTGACCCGCGCGGGGCGCGAGAGCGTGAACGACGTGGCCACGGCGACCTTTCGTGTCGTGCCCGTGCTCGTGGTGCGCGATGCCACGCGCAGTGAACCGAGGGTTCCGTCCACCACGATCTGACGGGCCTGACTCGTCGGTTCCGACGAGTCCAACGGTGTGAGGAACGTCGTGACGGTGTACGGGCCATCCGCCATGCCGAGCACGGATGGGTCGATCGTGATGGGCGTATAGGCCGGGTCGCCCGTGATATCCACCGGCGTGGCCGCGAAGCCACCATCGCGGCTCGTGATGGTGACGACTGTTCGCCCGGCCACGGGCGACTGTGCTCCGAGGGTCAGTTGGTCGGCAACGCCGTCGCCGTTCGGAGTCACACGATTGTCGGTCGGGATGGAAAGTTGGGCGCCCGCGTAGTACGCGACGAGGGCATCGGCGATTCGACGCTCCCTCGACCACGGGATGAGCTGGTTCTGGCCGATGGCCATGAGGGAGGACCCGCCGGAGTCAAACCCGATGGCCTCGATCGCACCGAGCGACGCCATCATCACGCCTTGCTCGGCGCTGGAATACCCCCGCACGCCCTGCTGCGGACCCTCAGAGACGACCATGAGGATCGCCCCGTCGGCGGTCTGCCCCACGGCCGTACGGGTAGTCCGTCCAGTGCGTTGGGACCGCGTGAATCCTTCCCCCGCATCGGATACGGGTATCCCGCCCTCAACGATCATCGGGCCACCACCCACGGCGCCCCAGACATCCGGAGCGATCCCGGGGACGGCGGCCTCGATCTCCACGCGAGCACCAATCGGTAGTTCGACGACGATCGAGGTCCCCGATTCGCCCGTCCCTGAGATGACCACCTGACCCGGTGCGATGAGGCTCCCGCCCCCCGTCGTCTGGGCGATGACGGTTCCCATCAGGCGCGTATTGGTGGTGAGGCCGACGCCGTCGTCGAGAGCGACGGTCACTTCGGCTCCCGCGAGAGCGGGCGTTGCCGCACCATAATCGGGCGTGTACACCACCACGTCGGAGGTCACGGAGGTGGGGAGCGGTCGGTTGACGGCACGGAAGGTGTGGATGGGGAAGGGGGTGGCGCCCGTCTCATCGAGGGCCTGGTAGCGCCCGGACAGCGAGAGGCGACCGACGGCGAGAATCCCGCCCGCGCCGATCGTGAGCGCCGCCCGCGCGCCCTCGGGGCTCGCGAGGAGTCCTGTGCCAATGGCCAGCACGCCGCTCGGAGTACCGGTGGCGAGGTTGAAGTAGTCGGCGTTGATCCCCGCCGTGGCCCCGGCGGCCAGACGCGCCTGCATGGCGGAGGTGAGTGTGGCGCGGTTCGTGAGCAATCCTGACGCCTGTACGGGTGCAATGCGCAACCGGGCGTTGGCCCGGTAGGTGACCACGTGCAGCACCTGGGGCCCTGGGCGCCGTATTACCGCGTAGGTGATTCCCGGGACGATGGACGTCGTCCGGCCCGCCGCCACGCCGTTGGTGGCGATCGGCGTGACCGTGCCGAGGGCGGGTGTCACGATGGTGGCCACAAGGGCGATGGGGAGAAGGGCGCGGCGGAGCACGGGGGTATTCAAGCCCGTGTCATCGGATGCCTCGGGGGACAGGGTCCCGTGGCACCCGGGGTGGTCAGGGGAATTGAAGCGCACGCGCCGCCGACTCCACCGTTTGGCGCACATAGGCCTGTACCGCCGCGGCCTGGCTGCTCTGTGCGCGCTCATCCCCCGTGGGCGGCCGGCCGGTGTGATGCTGGATTACGTCGAGCGCGATCTTGTGCATGTGCAGGATCGTGGTGCCCAACTCACGCTCCCGCCCGCGGGACTCCGTGATCGCGGCATCCGACAGGCCGTCGTACGACGGCCCGAGGTGGTACTCGAGACAGCGGAGAAAGAGCAGGTTCCACGTGGTGAGCCGCACCCTGCGCGCGAGCGCCGCGTGCAGTTCGGGTTCCCTCTCGGCGTCGGTGCCGTAGATCAGGTGTTCCTCGAGCGCCACCGCACCACGGCCGAGGGCGACCATGTGGTCGAAGACCTCGCGATCCTCATCGAACCAATCGGTGAGGGCGTCGGCCAGACCCTTGAGGCGCCCGGCCAGTTCCGGCGTGGCCCCATGGGGGAAACCCTCAGCAGCGAACCGGAGATGCGCTCGTACGGCCGCATCGGCCGCCGCCGCGTTCTCGGCGCCGGTCGGATCCTCCTCCCGCAGGAGTTCTCTCAGACGATCGGGGTGTTCGCGCATCCAAGTGAGTACGACGGCCGCGTTGAGCGGGGGAGGGGTGGCATCGGCCATGGGCTGAGGGTAGCCCGTCGGGTGGACTGTGCACTGTGCGCACATGGGTGATGGATCCGGTGTCCGAAACCAGTGCGGGCGGGACCAGATGTCGGACACCTCGCGACGTGGGGAATGTCGTCACCGCCATCCCGCTTCGCGCCCCCTCCTCTCTGGAGCGGAGCGTCGTCTGCGCACCCGAGGTGCCAGGCGCTGCCCCCGCAGGCGCTGCTCCCGTCGCTCGTCGGACCGGAGGGATCGTCCCCGGTCAGATCGTCAGGTCGCGTGGGCTCGTGGCCGTGAGCCATGCCCCGACCAACCGGGACGTGGGGGGGACAAGCGGTTGCCGGGGGTTCAGAGTGCGTGGGGAACCCAGCACCCAGTCGCCGTCGCGTGGCACGACCTCGGTCAGTACCTCGGCCCGGACCGCGGTGAGCGCGGGGGTACCGAATCCGAAGACCGTCTCGGCAGCGGTCACGGCCGTGAGGCGGCCCCGGGCCTCCACGTGCACGCGGTGATCGGTGCGTGCCATCTCCCCCGCGTGGTGCGAGAGTGCCCGCGCGATCTCCTCAGCCCGCGCGTCGTCGAAGATCGTAATGATGGTGGGGAGCGGGAGGTCCCCCCAGATCGCCCATATCCACCAGACCGGCGGATTGGCACGCGTACTCAGCACGTCGCGAATCGCACGGCTCGTCAGTTCGTGGCCGTGGTGGACATCGTGAGGGGAGGGACCCACCACAACCTCGGGTGGCTGGGGGCCGTCGAGGATCGCTTCGATCTCACCCCGAATCCGTGCCTCGGCAGCGGTCAGGTCGTCACCTCGTGACATCGCCACGGGGGGCTCGGTGACGAGCAGACGAAAGCCCGCCACCTCGCACGCCGCCGTCACCTCCTGCCGCCGCCGGTCGTGATCATCCGTCCGCCCCAGTGACGTTGCGAGGTTGGTCACCTCGTGGCCGGCGTCGCGCAGGGCCATCAGGGTGGCGGGCGCCCCGATGAGTTCGTCGTCGGGATGCGGCGATACGTGCAGGATCCTCACCATGTGAGCGTCGCACGGTGGGCCTATCTGTGCCCCGGACTATTGGCCGGGGCCACGCGACGTGCGGCCGGCGGCCGGCTGTGGTTCGGGGCGGAACTGTCTCGCCGCGGTCTCACCGGCTAGGGCCACGCGACGTGCGGTCGTATGCATCGGCCCATGCCGGAGCATCGGCATCGAGATCCGCCATCTGTGCGAGGTCGATGGCAAGGGCGATGACCTGCGGCAGGGCGAGAATCGGCGCAAGGGACGCATCGGCGTGTGCGTCCCCGGCCACCGCAACCACGCGGGCACCGGCGTCGGTGAGGATGCTCGTGGCCTCGTGCATGAGGGGATCCGGGCGCGGGCCCGCGATGGTCACTGCGAGGTCGCCGGGGACAACCGAGAACCGTCCGGTGGTGGCTCCCTCGCGGGTCTCGTACCCGTCGACGGGGAGGATGGCCACCTCGCGCAGGCACAGGGCGGCGTGAAGGGCGGCAGGCCACGCCGATCCGGTACCCACGCACACCCCGGCATGGGGGCGCGGCCCCGCATCCCGTGGTGTCGCCGCCGCCCGCTCGACGAGGGGTGCAAGGCGCTCGCCCACGTCGTTGAGGGCGGTGCGCAGTCCAGAATCGTCCGCCATGCGCGCGAGTACGGAGAGGCCCGCCGCGAGGGATCCGGCGTACCCCTGCGTGTGTGTTCGCGCGCGGAGGGTCTCCACACGCACGAGCGCATGGGCGTCTGCGGCCCGCCCGATTGTGGACTCGGCGTTGGCCGTGATGGCGGCGATGGGACGTGGTGCGCCGGACGCGATGGCCTCGATGACGTCGCGGAACTCGCCGGAACTTGAGAGCGCCAGCAGTCGGTCCCCATCACGCCATGGGAATCCCCCCCGTGCCACCAGACCACCCGGCACGGCCAGTACCTCCACGGGGGGTTCGGATATCTGTAGCCAGGCCAGCCACATCGCGAGGGCTACGTGCCACTGCGCCCCGTTACCGGTGACGATCACCCGGCGCACGCCGGGGGCGGTGAGCAGCGTGGCGACATCATCGAAGCCATCCGCCTGCAACACCGTGGCGGACACCGTCTCCGGCGTCAGGAGCATGTCCGACCAGAGCCCGGTGTCCGCCCGGTCGGTCATCGCGCACTGGTTACTGGGAAGACGGCACCGGTTGACGTGCCTGGTTCCGAGTATCCCCGGCCCGCGTGGCTCCGATCGGCCACGCGAGGACGGTGGTGTCGGATGCTTCGTGCGACCGGAAGCAGACCAGGTGTGAGCATCACCCGGACCCGCGTGGAAATGACGACTGTGGTCATTGTGTCCTTCTCCAAGAGGGGCGGTGCCAGAGATTGGCACCTTCGCATGCACCTCGTCGTTGTGCCTCCACAGATTCCCAACCCACCCGGCTGATCGGAGCCGTCCCGAGGAGTGGTCTCGCCGACGACCCGCGCAGTCCCACGTACGGCTAGCCTCGCCTCATGAGCAATCCCGCCGACGACCCGCGCTGCCCCACCTGCGGTGAGCACGACTCAGAGGACATCGGAGAGGATGTGCGCCGGTGCCGAAACTGCACGTACGTCTGGATCCCCGTCGCTCCGGAGAGCGAACGGAGTTAGGACGCCAGCAGATCACGGACGCCCGCCGGACCCGCGCGGAGCAGCGATGCCGCCCGTCGTGCCGCACTGGCACGGTCGAGCATCTCCCGGGCGGTGATGTCGTCGTGCGCCATGACGGCTGCTGCGGCCTCGTGCTGTGCGTGCACGGCGACGGCGTCGAGCCGTTCCGCCATCCGTTCGTTGCGCCCCATGCGGGTACGGGATCGACGCCTCGGGGGTGCCGGCACCCGCACGTCGTCGACGGTACTGATGAGGGCGAGTTGCGTGGTTTCCGTGCGTGGGATGGTCTGTTGATGAGAACGCATGTTCGCAATAGTAGGCACCCGGTCGGACGCGTTCGGGGGCCGAAATGGCCGAATCACCCATGCAGTGGTCAATTGAGCGAAATCGGTGCATGTTCCGGCACGACATCGAACGTCCGGACGAGTGCCATGATCGGGTGGTCATGCGCGCACCCCATGTCCATGGCCCCATGATGGGCTCACCCCGCCGCATCGCCGTCATCTCGGTGGGAGCGGCGCTGCTGCTCATCGCCATCAAACTGGTCACGGGGTTGGCCACCGGCAGTCTTGCCTTCATCTCGGAGGCCACTCACTCGGGCACGGACCTCGTGGCCGCCCTCCTCGCGCTCTTCGCCGTCGGCGTGGCCGCTCGTCCCGCCGATCGCACCCATCCCTACGGCCATGGGAAGGCCGAGCACCTGTCGGCGCTCGCCGAGGGCGCCGTGCTGGTGATCGTCAGCATCTGGATCGCCATCGCGGCCATCCAGCGGCTGGTGCAGGGGGGCGATTCCGTCAACGCGGCCTGGTGGGTCATCGGGGTTGCCGTGCTCGTTATGGCCATCGACCTCGCGCGCACCGTCACGCTCATCCGGGCGGCTCGTGTCTACTCGAGCGCAGCGCTCAAGGGCAGTGCCATGCACTTCGCGAGTGACCTCGCGGGTACCGCCGCAGTGCTGGTGGGTCTCCTACTGGTACGTGCCGGCGTGGCCGACGCCGACTCCGTTGCCGCCCTGGTGGTGTCGGTGATCGTGTTGGTCGCCGCTGGGCGCCTGATGTACGAGAACGTCGAGGTGCTCATGGACCGCGTTCCGGACGCCGACGAGCGGGCCGTGCGCGCGGCGCTCGAGGGCCTTGGCCCGGCCGTCGAACTGCGGCGGCTGCGCATGCGCTCGGCCGGTGGCCGGGCGTTCGCCGATGTCGTGGTTGCCGTCCCACCGGGCGAGTTGGTGGGGCGTGCCCATGCGGCAGCGGATGCCGTGGAGGAGGCCATCGAGACGGCCGTCCCCGGCGCCGACGTGGTGGTCCACGTGGAGCGGACCGACGGCGAGGACGACAACATCGCCGACCGTGTACTCGCCGTGGCCCATGAGGTCCCCCGCGTCCGGGAGATCCACAACGTGCGGATCCTCCGCCTCGAGTCCGGAACGGAGGTATCGCTGCACCTCAAACTGCCGCCGGACACCCTGCTCGGTGAGGCCGACGAGGTGGCGCGCGCGGTGGAGGTGGCCGTCATGCGTGACGTGTCCGGTATCACACGTGTGCGGTCGCACCTCGAGCCCCTCGGCACACCGGGTGCCGGGCGTGCCCTGGTGGATGATGTGGTCACCCACCACGCCGTGCGCCGGGTTATCGCGGCCGAGTGCGGGCGTGCCCCCCGTGAAGTGAGTTTGGTCGGCACCGGGGAGGGAGTGGTGGCGTACGTGATCGTGGCCCTGGGTGCCGATGTCACGCTGGCCGAGGCGCACGACATGAGTGGCCGGGTACGTCGGCGTATCCGTGACGATGTCCCGGGTATTGCCGATGCTTTCGTCGAGGCGCGGGCCTAGGGGCCAGCGGGTCGCGGACCGTGCCCGGGCGAGCGGGCCAGCCAGTGGCCGTGGTCCTTGAGCCATGCCGAGTCTGCGGCGTGGTCGGGGCGGTGGCGGGCGACGATGGCCCAGAACGCCGGCGAGTGGTCCATGCGCTCCAGGTGGGCGAGCTCGTGGACGACGACGTACTCGGCCACGCGTAGCGGGGCCATCATGAGTCGCCAACTGAACCCGAGTGCTCCGCGGGCCGAGCACGACCCCCAGCGGGTGGTCGGGTCACGCACACCGATGGTGCCTGGTGTCACCCCCATACGGATCGCCTCGACGGCGCACGCGGTGCGGAACCAGTGCCGGGCGGCGTCGCGGTAGGCGCGCTCCACCAGATCGCGGACGTCGTCGGGCCGCCGCGTGGCAATGGCTAGGCGCCCCTCCTCGGGGTGAAACGTGATCCCCGGGCGCCCGGCCTCGCGCACCCCGAGTTCCACCTCACCACCTAGGAACGGAAGCATGTCGCCGTCGGTGAGAGGGGATGGAGGGTGGGGTACCAGACGGTCGTGGTGTCGCAGCAGCCAGCGCTCCTTCGACAGCACGGCGCGTTCGATCTGGGCGTCCGGGAGGTGGGTGGGGGCCGATACCCTGAGGCCGTCCGGCGTCAATGTCATGCGCACGTTGGAGGACCGGGGGTTGCGCACCAGCACGTACGGGATGCTGCGCCCCCAGATGTCAAGCGTCGGCATGGCGGTGATGGTCGCGGATGTCCTGCTATTGTGCCCGCGCTCGCACCGTGTGCGACAAATTCGCTTCACAATCCGTTAGTCCATCGGGCGTCTTGCGCCCAAATCTTCAGGAGGGGCTCGCCTGACGACGCCCGTAGCGCGTGCCACCTAGGCGCGGTCCAGATACCCGCCCGCCCGCCGGTCCGTCCACCCGGATCAACGACGCCATTCGCGTCGACATGATCCGGCTCATCGACGAGAGTGGCGACAATCGGGGGGAAATGCGCACCCAGGAGGCCATGGAGCACGCCATCGGGCTCAACCTCGACCTCGTCGAGGTTGCTCCCGAGGCCCGCCCGCCCGTGTGCCGGATCATGGATTATGGCAAGTGGCGCTATGAGCAGGAGCAGAAGGCCAAGCAGGCGCGGAAGCACCAGAGCACGATCACCATCAAGGAGATCAAGTTCCGGCCGAAGATCGATCCGCACGACTACGACACCAAGAAGGGCCATGTCCTTCGGTTCCTCAGGAACCGTGACAAGGTCAAGGTTACGATCATGTTCCGGGGGCGCGAACTCATGCACCCGGAGCGCGGAGAGGCCCTCCTCCTCAGGTTGGCCGACGAGGTTGTGGACATGGCAATCATCGAGAGCCGCCCGAACCTTGACGGACGTAACATGATCATGATGCTCGCTCCGCTGAAGGAAACGGTCGTGAGGCTCGCCAAGGAGGATGGCGTTGTTCCCCCCGTCGCAACCGAGATAGAGCCCGCCGCAGAGATATCACCCGAGATCGCAGCATCTTCCTAGACAGAGCGAGTCGCTAGATATGCCCAAGATGAAGACCCATAAGGCCGCCTCCAAGCGCTTCCGCGTCACGCCGAAGGGCAAGATCGTGTACGTGCACTCGGGGCTACGGCACAATCTCGAGCACCTTTCGAGCAAGAGCCACCGCGCGATCAAGCGCCCGGCCACGCTCGCCGAGGCTGACCGGCCGGCGATTCTCCGGCTTCTGGGAAGGCGGTAGTCCATGGCCCGTGTTAAGCGATCCGTCTCCGCTCGGAAGAAGCGCCGCAAGGTTCTGGCGCAGGCCAAGGGGTACTGGGGTACCAAGCACTCGTCGTATCGCCGTGCGAAGGAGCAGGTCCAGCGCTCAGGTAACTACGCCTATCGTGACCGCCGCGTTCGCAAGCGCGACTTCCGTCGTCTGTGGATCGCCCGGATCAACGCGGCGGCACGGTTGAACGGCCTCACGTATGGCGAGTTGATCCACGGTCTCGGCCTCGCCGCCGTGGAACTTGATCGCAAGATGCTCGCGGACCTTGCCGTCCACGAGCCCGAGCACTTCGCCGCCCTGTGCGCGCGGGCCGCTGACGCCCGCGCGGCCGTCTGACCGAGGGACCCGGGCCCGCGACTCAACTGAGCGGCGGGGGCGGCCCGGGTGGGCCCCTCCGTCGCGTCACGTCGAGTCACAATCAGGCGCTTGTGAAGGTGAAGCGCCTGCAGCAGAAGCGCACCCGTCGTGAGGAGCGGCTACTGGTCGCCGAGGGCGAGGACGTCGTGCAGGCGGCGCTCGATCATGGGATCGTGCCGTCTTTGCTCATCTTCGACGAGGAGCGGGTGGCAGAGGATGACCCGCGCGTGCTCGCCACCTCGTCGGTGCGTGAGCGCTACATGGTGAGTACCCGCCTGATGGGCGGCATCAGCACGATGGCGCAACCGCCACGCATTCTCGGGGTCTTTCCCCAGCCGGGGCCATACCACTTCCGCAGCGTCGCCATGCCGCCGACGATCGGTGTGTATCTCGCAGGCGTGGCCGATCCGGGGAACGTGGGCACGCTCGTCCGCACATCCGCCGCGCTCGGCGCCGACTGGCTGGCGCTCGGTCCCGGGTCGGCCGATGTGGCGCATCCGCGCGCGGTACGCGCGGCGATGGGAGCGACGTTCACCCTCCCGCTGCTCGAAGGCGTGCGCCCCGAGGACCTCGTCACCGTTGAGGGCTTTCGCATCGTGGCCGCCGTGGCGCACGGGGGCGAGGCGCCCTGGGATGTTGACCTCACCGTGCCCACCGTGCTTGCGTTGGGTGCCGAGCGTGCCGGCCTCGACCCGGTTATGGACGCCTTGCGCGCATCGGTGGAGGTGGTGGAGGTGACCATTCCGCAGGCCGACGGGGCGGAGTCGCTCAATGTGTCGGCCGCGGGCGCGGTGCTGCTCGCGGAGCGCCTGCGGCAGTCCATTAGAATGCCACGGTCATGAGTTTGATCCCCGATCTCGATGTCTTCGCGAGCGAAGCGGTGGCCGAGATCGGCGTCGCCGCCGATCTCGGCGCCCTCGAACAGGTGCGCGTCCGGCTCCTCGGTCGCAAGGCACCCCTCACCGAACTGCTCGGGTCCATCGGCGCGCTTCCCCCGGAGGATCGTGGTCGGGTGGGCAAGAACGGCAACGCCGTGCGCCGGGCAATCGAGGCGGCGCTCATCGCCCGCCACGCGGTGCTGGCGGGCGAGGCCATGGGCAGCGCACTCGTGGCGGATCGCGCCGATGTCACGCTGCCGGGTGACCGGTTCCCCATCGGCGCGTTGCATCCCATCTCACAGGTACGCCTCGAGGTGGAGGACATCTTTCTAGGGATGGGCTACTCCGTGGCCGACGGTCCCGAGGTGGAGACCGGCTTCAACAACTTCACCGCGCTCAACACGCCGGACGGTCACCCCGCGCGCTCCGAGAGTGACACGTTCTTCGTTGCGGGCGGTGAGCGGGACGAGGTGCTCCTCCGCACCCAGACCTCGCCCGTGCAGATCCGCACGATGCTGGCGACGCCGCCGCCCATCTACGTTATCGCCCCGGGCACGGTGTACCGCCGCGACGACGTGGATGCCACGCACAGCCCCATGTTCCATCAGGTGGAGGGGCTGGCCGTGGACGAGGGCCTGTCGTTTGCACACCTCACAGGCACCATCACCTACTTCCTGCGTGAACTCCTCGGGGACCGCGAAGTGCGAGTGATTCCGCACTTCTTCCCGTTCACCGAGCCGTCGGTGGACGTGAGCGTGTCCTGGACTGGCCGGGATGGCCGCACCGAATGGCTGGAGGTCGCGGGCGCCGGAATGGTGGATCCCAACGTCTTCGTCAACGTGGGCTACGACCCCGAGCGGTGGACCGGCTTCGCCTTTGGCTTCGGGCTCGATCGGATCGCGATGATCCGCCACCAGATCTCCGACATCCGGTTGCTCTACAGCGGCGACCTCCGGTTTCTGGAGCAGTTCTCGTGAAGGTGCCTCTGGAGTGGCTGCGCGAGGTTATGCCCACCGATCTGAGCGATACGGAGATCGCCGATCGCCTCACGGCGACGGGCACCGCGGTCGAGACAACGATCACCCGGGGGATCCCCGTCACCGACGGCAACCGCGAGGCGTTCCGGGTGGGCAAGGTGCTCACCGCGCTGCAGCACCCCGACGCCGACCGCCTGCACATACTGAGCGTGGATACCGGTGAGGGGGCACCCCGCCCGATCGTGTGCGGGGCGGCCAACGTGGCCGCGGGCCAGACCGTAGCCGTTGCCATCCCGGGGGCCGTGCTGCCGGATGGGCACACCCTGAGCGCGGCGACGCTACGCGGGGTCGAGAGCCTCGGCATGGTGTGCTCAGCATCCGAGTTGGAGGTTCCCGGGGAGAGTGACGGCATCATGGTGCTGTCCGACGACCTTGTCGCCGGCACGTCGCTCCTCGATGTGCTGCCCTCCGCCGGAACGATTCTCGAACTGGAGCTCACGCCCAACCGGGGTGACTGTCAGGGCATCGTCGGGATCGCCCGCGAGGTCCACGCCATCACCGGTGAGCCGCTGCCCGCGCTCGACCTGACGCTGCCACCCGAGACCGGTCCCGGTCAGGTCGGCGACTACGTGTCGGTCACGGTGGAGGCCACCGATCTCTGCCCGCGCTACATGACTCGCGTGTGTGTGGATGTGGCCGTGGGTCCGTCGCCGGCGTGGCTGGTCCGTCGGTTGAACGCCGCCGGCATGCGCAGCATCAACAACGTGGTGGACATCACGAACTACGTGATGTTGCTCACGGCGCAGCCGCTCCATGCGTTCGACCTCGACCGCCTCGCGGGACCGGCGATCGTCGTGCGGCGGGCCGCTGAGGGGGAACGCATCACCACGCTCGACGGCCATGAGCGCACGTTGTCGTCGGATCATCTCGTTATCGCCGACGCGGAGCGACCGGCGGTGATCGCGGGCATCGTCGGTGCCGCGTTCGCCGAAGTGGCGGTGGGCACCACACGCGTGCTGTTGGAGGCCGCGACGTTCGACGGCCCGACGATCATCCACACCTCGTTAGGTCTCGGACTCCGCACCGAGTCGAGCGCGCGGTTTGAGAAGGGGCAGCCGCGTGAGCTTCCGCCCGTGGCCATGGCCATCGCGTGTCGCCTGATGCACGAGCTGGCTGCCGCGGCGCTGGTGCCCGGGGTCCTCGACGTCTATGAACCCGCGCCGACCCGCGCGCCCATCGCTCTGCGCCACCAGCGCGTGGCGGACCTCCTTGGGGTGGACATCGGCGCCGACGAGAGCGCCGGCATCCTTCAGCGTCTGGGGTGCACGGTGACCCCGGCGACGGGGGCGCACATGGTGGAGGTGCCGTGGCATCGCGCCGGCGACCTGCAGCGCGAGATCGACCTCATCGAGGAGGTCGGGCGTATCCATGGGTTCGACCGCATTCCGGGGGTGCTGCCGCGAGTGACCGCCCGGGCACGCCTGACCCCTGCGCAGTCCATCGTTCGTCGCGTGACTCGTCGGGCCGCTGATCTGGGGTTGTCGGAGACCATCTCGTACCGCTTCGTCGCTGAGCAGGATGCCGATCGATTGTGTTTACCGGGCGACGATTCGCGTCGGCACGTCGTCCGCCTGTCAAACGCGTTGTCGGACGAGATGGCCGTGATGCGTCGGTCGCTCGTCCCCGGCTTGCTCCGTGCCGTGGAGCGGAACCAGCGCCACCAGCGTCGTGATGGCGGCATCTTCGAGGTGGGGCGTACCTACGCGCCGGCGGCCGACGGACTCGCTGATGAGCCCGAGGAGATCACGGCCGTGCTGTTTGGCGCCCCCGGTGCACGGGGATGGCGGCAGACACCGGGGGATGCAGACGTGTGGGCGGCCACGGGCCTCGCCATCGCGCTCGCGCGCGCGGCCGGACTGGAGGCCATCGCCGAGCCCGGCTCCGGCGAGCCCTACCTGCACCCGGTGCGTCAGGCGCACATCACGGTGGGTGGCCGAGGAATCGGGATCGCCGGCGAGGTGCACCCGCTCGTCTGCCAGGCGTTCGACGTGACGGGCCCCGTGGTCATCGCCACGCTTCGGGTGGCCGGGCTCACCGATGCCCGTCCCACTGCGCCGCGCACGTACGTGGACCTGATCTCGGTGCCCGTCTCTACGCGCGACCTCGCCGTGATCATTCCCGATTCGGTGCCCGCCGCCCGCGTGATCGAGGTGGTACGGGCGTCGGGTGGCGAGTTGGTGCACGACGTCGAGGTGTTTGACCACTACGACGGTGATCAGGTACCCGCGGGGCATGTGAGCCTCGCGGTGCGCACCTACATCGCCGCCCCGGGGCGTACGCTCACCGACGATGAGATCGACGCCGTCACGGACCGCGCGGTGACCGCGCTCGAGCAGGCCGTCGGGGCGACGCTGCGCTCGTGAGCACGGTTCATGTCATCGGTGCCGCCGGATTCGCGGGCGCGCAACTGGCCGCGCTCATCGACGCCCATCCGCACTTCACACTGGGTCAGATCACGGCCCGGGCCGACGCGGGCAGGCGTCTCGTCGAGGTCGCACCGGAGTACCGGGTGGACGCCGTGCTTGCCGAGTTTGACCCGGCCGATGTCGTCGCGGGTGACTTCGCGGCGGTGTGCTACCCCCACGGCGAGGCAGCGGCAGCGGTGTCGGAGTTGGTGGACCGTGGCGTTCGTGTGGTGGACGTGTCGGCCGACCACCGTTTACGTGACGCCGCCGCCTATCCCGCGTGGTACGGGTTCGACCATCCACGCCCCGACCTGGTGGCACACGCCGTCTACGGCCTGCCCGAGATCAACCGCGAAGCGATTCGCACCGCGACCCTCGTGGCCAACCCGGGCTGCTACCCCACCGCATCGCTGCTGGCGCTGCTACCCCTCCGCGGCCGCCTGTCCGACATCATCATCGACGCCAAGAGCGGCGTGAGTGGCGCGGGCCGGACACCGACGCCGGATGTCCACTATTCGTCGGTGGCCGACAACGTGCGTGCGTATCAGGTGCTCACGCACCGTCACACCCCGGAGATCGCGCAGGAGATGGGTGCGCCCGTGGTGTTCACCCCGCACCTGGTTCCGGTGGACCGTGGCCTGCTGGTGTCGGCGTACGCCCGCATCGAGGGTGATGTGCCCCACGCCGACGACCTCCGCGCGGCGTACGCCGACGTCTACGAGGGCCACCCCTTCGTGGAGGTGGTGGACGCTCCCCCCGACCTCCGGGCGGTGCAGCACACCAACCTCGCTCAGGTGTGTCCGCTGGTGGACCCGACATCGGCGCGTCTGATCGTCTTTGCCGTCATCGACAACCTCATGAAGGGCGCCGCGGGCCAGGCGGTGCAGAACCTCAACCTCATGGCCGGTCGGCCCGAGACCGAGGGCCTGCTCTGACCGACTGGGCTCCCGTTGCGCGCGCCGACTGGATCGCCGCGCCTGAGGGCCTCACCCGGGTGGAGGGCTCCGGGGTCACCGCACCGTCGGGGTATCGCGCGGCGGGCGTCGCCGCCGGGGTCAAGGGGGACGGCGCGCTCGACCTCGGCCTCTTAGTGAGTGACCGGCCTACCGCGTCGGCGCTTGTGGACACCCCGAGCGCCCTGCCATCGGCGGCGGTCATCTACACCCGTTTCCTCCCACCGGGTGGGCTGCGGGGTGTGGTGGTCAACAGTGGTTGCGCCAACGCCTCCACCGGTGACGAGGGAATCGCGGATGCCCGCACGATGGGGGAGACCGCGGCCGCCGCCTGCGGGCTTCCCCTCGGCAGCCTGGCCGTGTGTTCCACCGGCGTCATCGGCGAGCGCCTTCCCATGATGTCGCTCGCCGCCGGAATCGACCACGCGGCGGCGTCGCTCTCGGCCAATAACGGCGTGGCCTTCGGCGAGGCCATCCGCACGACCGATGCGTTCTCGAAGGGGGGAACGTTTCGTCTGGTGCTGTCCACCGGTGAGGTGACCATCGGTGCCGCCGCCAAGGGCGCGGGGATGATCCGACCCAACATGGCCACGATGCTCGCCTACGTGACGACCGACGCCTGCGTACTCCCGAACGACCTCCTCGCGGCCACCCGCGCCGCCGCCGATCGCGGGTTCAACCGGATCAGTGTGGACGGCCAGATGAGCCCTAGCGACACGCTGCTGGTGATTGCGAACGGCGCCGGGCCGCCGATCGACGGCGACGATCTCACTCTGTTTGCGGATGCCCTCCGCGCGATCTGCCGGTACCTCGCGATCCTGATGGTGAAGGACGGCGAGGGCGCCGAGCACGTCGTGCGCGTGGTGGTGGAGGGGGCCCGCGACGATGCGGAGGCCGAGCGCGTGGTGCGCGCGGTGGGTGAGAGCGCCCTGGTACGGACGGCCGTGTACGGGCGCGACGCCAACTGGGGGCGCATCAGCCAGGCAGTGGGGCAGGCGCTGGCCGGGTCCGGGGGTCGCGTGGAGATTGCGCTGCGGTTCGACGGGATACGTCCCGACGAGCAGGGGATCGACGACGTGATGGCGCGAGCGGAGTACGAGATCCACCTCGGCCTCGGCGCGGGCCGCGGCGATGGCTGGGCCGAGCTATTCGTCAGCGACCTCGGACACGGGTACGTGAGCGTGAACGCGGAGTACCGCACGTAACCCGCCGGGCCGGGCGACCACTCGTGGCCGTCGTCATCATCCCGAGCGCCATCCCGGACGAGTGCGCGACGGGTGCGGTCTGCGTCGCACTGGGGGTGGCAGACCCGGTGCGACATGCCGCCCAGAGCGGGTTGGCTGCCGAAGGTGGCTGATACCTTGCGCGTGTATGGGTGAGACGAACCGCAGGCACCTTCCCGACCGGGCCGACGTTCAGGCACGCGCTGCCGTGCTGCTCGAGGCCCTGCCGTACATTCGCGAGTTCGCCGGCGCCACGGTGGTGGTGAAGTACGGCGGCTCCGCGATGACCAATCCGGAGCTCAAGGCGTCGTTCGCCCGGGACATCGCGTTGCTCAAGTTCGTGGGGATGAACCCCGTCGTGGTGCACGGCGGCGGGGCCGACATCTCGGCCTACTCCGATCGACTCGGGCTCGACGTGAGCTTCGTGGATGGGCTACGGGTGACCGATGAGCCCACCATGGAACTGGTGAAGATGGTGTTGATCGGGAAGATCAACAAAGAGATCGTCGCCCAACTCCATGTGGCCGGCATCAAGGCCGTGGGGCTCTCGGGTGATGACGGACTCTTGATTCGGGCGAGGAAGGCCACCTCCCCCGCGGGCGACCTCGGCTTCGTGGGCGAGGTGGACCAGATCAACCCCGAAATCCTCAGTCACCTCGATGAGTTCGTGCCGGTTGTGGCATCCGTGGGCGTGGACGCTTCGGGTCAGAGCTACAACATCAACGCCGACACCGTGGCGGGCGCCCTCGCCGCCGCGCTCGGTGCGAAGCGGGTGATCTTCCTCACCGACGTGGAGGGCGTTTACGAAGACGTGTCCGACGTGGGGACCCTCATCGCCAAGTGCACCCGTCCCGACGTCGAGGCCATGCTGGCATCCAACTCGGTCGACCGGGGGATGATCCCGAAACTCTCGGCCGTGTGCGATGCGATCCGGGGTGGCGTGGAGGCCGCGCAGATCGTGGACGGTCGCGTACCGCACTCGGTGATCATGGAGCTCTTCACCGAGCAGGGGCTTGGAACGATGGTCACCGAGTCGTGATCGCGGAGCGGATGGTGGAGCGCGAGATGGCGGCGCTCATGAGCACCTATTGTCGGTACCCCGTGGAGTTCGTGCGGGGTGAGGGCGCATGGTTGTTCGATGCGGACGGGCGTGGCTACCTCGACTGCATGTCGGGCATTTCGATGAACAACGTCGGCCACTGCCACCCCGCCGTGGTCGCGGCCATTCGGGATCAGGCCGGCAGGCTCATCAACACCTCAAACCTTTATTACACCGAGCCCATGGTGGCGCTGGCGGAGTGGATTCGTGACACCTCCATGGGCGGCCGGGTGTTCTTCTGCAATTCCGGCGCCGAGGCCTCGGAGGCCGCCATCAAGCTGGCGCGCAAACACGGCGGGCCGGCCCGTACGGAGTTCGTGACGCTTGAGGACGGCTTCCACGGCCGGACGATGGGGGCGCTCGCGATGACGGGCCAGCCGGACAAGCAGTCTGCCTTCCGTCCGCTCATGCCGGGTGTGACCTACGTGCGACGGAACGATGGCGACGCGCTTCGGGATGCGGTGACCGACCGCACCTGCGCCATCGCCATCGAGATCGTGCAGGGCGAGTGTGGTGTGCATCCGCTCGATGCCGATTTCGTACGCCTCGCCCGAGGTCTGGCCGACGACCGCGGGGCGCTGCTCATCGTGGATGAGATCCAGACCGGCATGTCCCGTACGGGGCCGCTGTACGCCTACCTCGACCTCGGTATCGAGCCGGATGTGATGTGCCTGGCCAAGAGTCTCGGCGGCGGTGTCCCCATCGGGGCCATCACGGCGCGACCGGGTATCGACGCCACATTCCAGCCGGGTGACCACGGCTCGACATTCGCCGGGAGCCCGCTGGCCTGCGCGTCGGCGCTCGCCGCGGCGCACGTTCTGTCCGACCCCGACCTCCAGGCCCACGTGCGCCGGGAGGGGGCGACCTTCCTCACCGGGCTCCAGTCGCTGGTGGATGACGGACTCGCCACCCAGGCCCGCGGCCGTGGCCTGATGTGCGCCATCGATCTCCCAACCAACACCGGAGCCCAGGTGGTGGCCGCCATGCTTGAGCGCGGCGTCTTGGTCAACAACACGTCGCCCGGCACCGTCCGCTTCCTCCCGCCGCTCGTGATTACGCGCGACGAGTTGGCCACGGTCCTCGCGGCACTGCGGGACGTCCTTCCGAGAGACTGACCCCCGGATTGGCCCCGGGGGTCAGTCTCTCGTTACGGGGTCCGCTCGACGTGGACAGGACCCCCGGTGTCTGACACGTAACAATTCATCTAGCCCATCACGACGCCCTCGGTAGCGCCAACGATGTCAACGGTGTCACCAACGGTGTTACCCGCCGCACCACGGACGCACGGCTATTGACCATCAATGTCTGACACCGATGGTCTGGCCCATGTCGCGTGGGGCGACTACCCCGCTACGTCGCACCACTACGCCGAGCCCCGAGGAGCACCCGGCACGCGCAACGCATGGATGGCGATACCTCCGCCCGAGGTAACGGTGATCGGTTCGGCGGCCGGGGTATCAAGGGCCGGTGTACCCGCGTTCCGCAGGAACCCCCCGGGGCGCCTTTGCTAGCGTCCTGCGGCGTATGCAGCCACTTTCTCACGTTCTCCCACCGTCGGCAGCCACGACTCCGGAGGGCCACCTCTCGATTGGCGGATGCGATGTCGTCGCCCTCGCCGAGGAGCACGGGACCCCGCTCGTTATCTACGACGAAGGGCTTTTGCGCGAGACCATGCGCCGCTACGTGACGGCCTTCCGGGCGCACGATTCCCACGCCGAAGTGGTTTACGCAAGCAAGGCCTTCTGGGCTCAGGCGTTCCTCCGCATGGCGCACGAGGAGGGCCTCCGCGTGGATGTGGCCTCGGGGGGTGAACTCTTCATGGCGCTGCGCGCCGGATTCCCCGCGCAGGCGGTGGTGATGCACGGCAACGCCAAGGACCCCCGTGAGATCTCCGAGGCGCTGGACGCCGGGGTGGGACTGATTGTGGTGGACAGCCTCGACGAGATCGCACTGCTCGATCGCCTCGCTGGGGAGCGTGGGGTCACGCAGGATGTGCTGATCCGCGTCACCCCTGGCGTCAAGCCATCCACCCATGCGTACATCTCTACCGGCCAGCTCGACAGCAAGTTCGGCTTCTCGTTGGAGGGTGGTCTGGCGGCGGCGGCCGTCGCTGCCGTGCGCGCGGTGCCCAACCTCGATCTCGTGGGTCTGCACTGCCACATCGGATCGCAAATCTTCGAGATCGGTGCCTACCGCGTGGCGGCGGCGCTTCTCGCCGGGTTCGTCTCGGAGGTCGGTGGTGACCTTCCGATTGTGGACATGGGTGGTGGCCTCGGTATCGCGTACACACGCCACGACGATCCGCCGTCCGTGGAGGAGTACGCCGACATGGTGATGGAGGCCGTGTCCCGCGAGTGGGAGGCCGTCGGGCTCGCTCGCCCGCGCGTGATGGTGGAACCCGGTCGCAGCATGGTGGGCCGCGCGGGCCTGACCGTGTACCGGGTGACCGGCACCAAGGACATCCCCGGTGTACGGCGGTACGCCGCCGTGGACGGTGGCATGAGCGACCTTATGCGTCCGATGCTCTACGGAGCGGTGTACGAGGCGATTCTTCCCGAGCGCCCGCATGCGGAGGCCACGGAGACGGTGCGCCTCGTGGGTAAGCACTGCGAGAGCGGCGACGTGCTCATCGATGAGGCCGAACTGCCACCCGTCCGCGCGGGCGACCTCGTGTGCCTCCCCGCGACCGGGGCCTATGGTGTGGCGATGGCGAGTAACTACAACGGGGTCACGCGCCCCGCCGTGGTGTTCGTGAACGACGGGGTCGCCACCACCGTGGTACGCAGGGAGACCTACGCCGAACTGGTTGCGAGGGACCTGTGAGCGACGTCATCCGCATTGGAATGCTGGGCTGCGGCACCGTGGGCCAGGGTGTCGTCCGAATCCTCCGGGAGACCGGCGCCACCATCGAGCGGGCCACGGGGCACCGGCTGGAGATCGGACCCATCCTCGTCCGGGACCTCGCGGTGGATCGTCCAGGGGTCGACCTCGCCCTTCTCACCACCGATCCTGAGGTGGTGCTGGGTGATGAGGGTGTCGACATTCTTATTGAGGTCATGGGGGGTGTGACCCCCACGTACGACTGGCTGCTGCGCGCCCTCGGCAGTGGCACGTCGGTGGTCACCGCCAACAAGCAGCTGCTCGCACGCCACGGACCCGACCTCTTGGCCGCCGCTCAGGCCGGTGGCAGCGAGTTGCGCTTCGAGGCGTCGGTGTGCGCCGCCATCCCCGTCATCAAGGTGCTGCGCGAATCGTTGCTGGCCGCTGAGATCGTGTCGGTCATGGGAATCGTCAACGGAACCACCAACTTCATCCTCACCGAGATGCGCCGCAGCGGTGTGGGGTATCCCGAGGCCGTTCGGCAGGCGCAGGAGTTGGGGTACGCCGAGGCCGATCCCACCGAGGACGTGGGCGGGGGAGACGCCGCCGCGAAGATGGCGATCCTCTCGTCCATCGCATTCCACACTCGGGTGCTCATCGACGACGTCCACTACTCGGGGATCGATGACCTGCAGGGCGATGACGTGGACATCGCCCGCGACCTCGGGTTCACCATGAAGTTGCTGGGCGTCGCCCGCTTGGTGGACGGTGCCATCTCGGTACGGGTTCATCCCGCTCTCGTTCCGGATGACCACCCCCTCGCGTCGGTGAACGGATCCGACAATGCCGTGCTGCTCGAGAGCGAGACGGTGCGCCAGATCATGCTGGTGGGGCCGGGTGCCGGTGGGACCGAGACGGCCTCCGCGGTGGTGAGCGACGTCCTCTCGATCCTCGGGAGCCGGCCCGGATCATTTCTGGCCGGCGCCCTCGTAGATGCCGGCCGTCCCATGGCTCCCGAGGGGTCGCTCGAGAGCGCCTTCTACCTGCGCCTCGAGGTTGCCGACGAGCCGGGCGTCCTCGCCCGCGTGTCATCCGTGCTGGGTGAGTGTGGCGTGTCAATTCTCACCGTGGTGCAGCGCGGTGAGGGGCACCGCGCCCGTCTGGTCATGATCTTGCACCGTGGCCCCGAGTCGACGGTCACCGACGCGATCGGTCGCCTCAGTGACCTGCCCGAGGTGCGCGAGAACCCCGTGCTCCTCCACGTGGTGGGCACCGGGGAAGCTCCGTGACGACGCACCGCGCCACGGGTGGACTGGCGTTGATCGAGCGGTACCGCGAGTTCCTTCCCATGACCGACGCCACGCCCGTCATCACCATGGGTGAGGGCGCCACGCCTCTCATTCCGCTGCCCACGCTCTCCGCGCGCCTCGGGCTCGACATCTACGCAAAGGTGGAGGGGCTCAACCCGACGGGGTCGTTCAAGGATCGGGGAATGTGCCTCGCCATTTCGAAGGCCGTAGAGGAAGGCGCCACTGCCGTGATCTGCGCGAGTACCGGCAACACCTCGGCGTCCGCCGCCGCGTATGCGGCCCGCGCGGGCCTCACGGCCGCCGTCATCATCCCCGGGGGCAAGATCGCGCTTGGCAAACTTGCCCAGGCCCTCATCTACGGGGCCAAGGTCATTGCTGTGGACGGGAACTTCGACGATGCCCTCCGGCTGGTGCGCGAACTCGCCGACACGCACTCGGTTGCGCTTGTCAATTCGCTCAACCCGTACCGTCTCGATGGGCAGAAGACCGCCGCCTTCGAAGTGTGCGACGCCCTCGGCGACGCCCCCGACACTCTCTGTATCCCTGTGGGCAATGCGGGCAACATCTCGGCCTACTGGATGGGGTTCACCGAGTACCAGACGGTGGGTCGATCCACCCGTCTGCCACGCATGATGGGGTTTCAGGCCGAGGGGGCGGCACCCCTGGTGAGTGGCCACGTTGTCAGGGATCCCGAGACCATTGCCACCGCCATTCGCATTGGCAATCCGGTCCGCGGCGAGCAGGCCCTCGCGGCCATGCGCGATTCGGGCGGTCAGGTGGACAGCGTCACCGACGATCAGATCATCGCGGCGTACCGCATGGTGGCTGCGCAGGAGGGCGTCTTTTGCGAGCCGTCGTCGGCGGCCAGTGTGGCCGGTCTCATCAAGGCCCATGCCGCGGGTCGGTTCGCCGGGGGCGAGCGGGTGGTGTGCGTGCTCACTGGCAATGGCCTGAAGGACCCGGACACCGCCCTCGCCCGCAGTGGTGAGGTCATCACGATCCCCGCTGAGTACGCCGCCGCGGAGCAGGCGCTGTATGGCAGCTAACCGCGAGGCGCTGTCCATCACGGCGCCCGCGACATCGGCCAATCTGGGGCCGGGCTTCGACGTGTTGGCCCTCGCCCTTGACCTCGCCAACGAGGTGCGCGTCGTGCGCCGCCCGGGTCCCCTCACGGTCGTCGTGGAGGGTGAGGGGGCGGGCGAGGCCCCGCTCGATGCCAGCAACCTTGTGTGTCGGGCACTGTCCGAGGGCATCGGCGATCTCGACGGCCTTCAGATCACCTGTCGCAACCGCATCCCATTTGGGCGTGGCCTCGGGTCGTCGGCGGCGGCCGTGTGTTCCGGGCTCGTGGCGGCGAACGCGCTTGGCAACCTGCGCTGGTCGCCGTCCGACATCCTTGCCCGGGCCATCGCACTGGAGGGGCATGGGGACAATGCGGCCGCGTGCCTCGACGGAGGCATCACCGCGCTTGTACCGGGCCCTCGCTCCCTTCGTATCCCACCCCCCGATGGCCTCGCCCTCGTCGTGGTCATCCCCGATGTACGGGTGTCCACTCCTGAGGCCCGTTCGTTGATGCCTTCCCAGGTACCCATCGCCGACGCTGCCCACAACCTCGCCGCCACCTCGGGTCTGGTCCTCACGCTCGAACGTGGCCGCGTGGACGAGATCCCTGAGTTCCTTATGGACCGTCTTCATGAGCCCTACCGTGCGGCGCTCTGTCCGGGCATCGACCGCCTGAAGGCGGTCGAGCATCCGGGCCTGCTGGGCGTGACCGTCTCGGGGTCGGGTCCCAGCATGCTCATGTGGGTGATGTCGGACGCCGCCTCGGAGATTGCCGCTGCCGCCCGCGCCACCCTCGATCAGGGGGCGGTGCGCGCGGAGGTCCGTGTAGAGCGCATCGCTTCTGCGGGCGTTCGCGCGCGGTGGGAGGGTACCGAGGGCACCGTGCTCGCCCGCACGCCCGGCTGACCGCGTGAGTCATGCCCCCGGGGCACCCCGGTTGAGGTAGTTGAGAATCGCTCCATCGGTCATTTGCTCCACGGGGGCACGATCGTCGGTGAAGATTTCACCGCCGCCGGGTATCGATTTCAGGCCCGATGCCAACTGCCTAGCAGGTCCCGCAAGAACGCCCGTCGCTGCTTGCAGTCGTGCGACGGTTCGCGTTGCCGTCGCGGGGTTGGCGAATGCGATGAGCACGCTGGTGAATTCCTCGTAACGGGCGACGAGTACCGCCGGGAACACTGTGCGCATGGTGGCGCCGATGCGCGCGACGACCGCCTCCTCGTCGGGAGGCGTGCCGACGTTGATGGCGACCACCCCATCCCGGGCGAGACGGTTACGCGCCTGTCGGAAGAACTCAGTCGTGGCCAAGTGGAACGGGATGTACGGCTGGCGGTACGCGTCAACGATGATTCCGGTGAACGGTCCGCGGTCGGCGGCGAGCCAGAAACGGGCGTCGGCCTCGTGCACCGTGAGGTTGGGACCCGACATATCGAGGAGAGTGCGCCCGACCCGGCTCACCACCGGGTCGATCTCCACGCCATCCACGTGCCACGCGGGCCACAGCATCCGGTACGCACGCGCGGTGGTGCCGCCGGCGTTCCCGAGGATCGCGACGCGGCCGCGTGGGGTGGCGGTGATGAGGGGCAGGGTGGCGAACGCGTCCCAGTAGCCGCCCACCAGCGCCCCGCGGTCGGCCGGGAGGATCGAGTGCAGGGCCCACCCCTCGTTCAGGCGTAGGAGCCGCCGCCCATCCGGTGTCTCGGTCACCTGCACGTATTGGTACGGCGATTCGGCCTCGAACACCACGGTCTCTCCGTCCTGCGCCTTCACCGTCCCCACAGGGAGCAGGAGCAGGGCGGCGATGACGACGGGCGCGGACGCCGCTGTCGCTCCCAGTAGGGGAAGGGCCGACAGGGCCAAAACGGCCGCGATGAGGATGAGTGTGCGGCGGGTTCCGATGGCCGGGATGAGCACGAGCACGGGTAAGAAGGTGCCGAGGATGCTGCCGAGGGTGGAGATGGCGTACAGGCGCCCCGACACCGACCCGGCGGTCTGCACATCGGTCACCGACAGGCGGATGGCCCACGGGGCGACCATGCCGAGGAGTGTGATGGGTACGAGGAACATGAGCATGGTGCCCACGAAGGAGGCCACGAACGCACCTGCGGAGAGGTCGGCGAAGGCCCGTTGCGCGGCCTCGAAAATGGGCGTGAGCGCGATGGGAAGGATGGCCAGTGCGATGGCGGCCATGATGACCACCGCCCCGAGCGCCCGTGGGGTGGGGTGGCGGTCGGCCAGGGTCCCGCCCAGCCAGTAGCCTAGGGAGAGGTAGATGAGCGTGAGCCCGATCACGTTCGCCCACACCAGATTGCTGGCTCCGAACCATGGGGCGAGCAGGCGGGCGCCGGTGAGCTCGGCGGCCAGGGTGGAGGCCCCGGCGACGAACACCAGCACCGGAAGAACGAGTCGGAGCCGCACGCTCGCCACACTACCCACGGGCGTGCGGCGGGGGTGCATCACCCCGGAGTGAGGCGGGTTCCGCGACCTCGGACCGGTCGATGGCCGGCGGTATCGGACCTGCGGTTCGCGGTGGTCCCGGTCACGTCGATACCGGACAAGGGTGTGCCGGGCGCACAGGGGGAGGCACGCCTCCCGGGTTCGCGGCGATGGGCGCGCATTACGGTGTCCCAGAGGAGTGGTCGGGGGATCCCGGTGGTGCGTCCCTGCCATTTCGTTACCGCACCACCCCACCGGTCGTCTGATCGCCATCGGTCGGTACGCCATCGGTGCGCGAGATCGTGTCTAGGGTCTCTCCCACTCGCGGTCGTCGGACCCGACGTTCATCCACGGCCTGACCGGTGCGGGTGGTAGGGTCGGGGACGTGCGGCGTCCGCATCCGGACCGGTATCAGGCACCCTCGGAGGGCCATTCGTGAAGCTGTTCATCGACACCGCGAGCATTGAGGACATCGAGGAGATCGCCTCGTGGGGCGTGCTCGACGGGGTCACCACCAATCCCACCCTGCTCGCGCGGGTGGATGGGGATGAGGATTCCATCTACCGACGCATCTGCGAGTTGGTGGACGGCCCCATCTCAGCCGAGGTCGTTGCCGACAATGTGCCCACCATGGTGACGGAGGGCAGGCGTCTGGCCGCCATTCACCCGAACATCGTGGTGAAGTTGCCAACGAGCCGCGAGGGCCTCACCGCGACGTCGGTGCTCGCTCGCGACGGGATCCGTGTGAACATGACGCTCTGCTTCACGGCGAGTCAGGCAATGCTTGCCGCATCCGCCGGCGCTGCGTTCGTGTCGCCGTTCATCGGTCGCTACGACGACATCTCGCAGAACGGCCTCGGACCCCTCGCGGAGATTATCGAGTGCTTTGCCACGGCCGATTACGGGACCGAGGTGCTCGCGGCATCCATCCGCAGTCCGGTTCACGTGGTGGAGGCCGCCCGCCTGGGTGCCGACATCGCGACCATCCCGCCGAAGGTCTTCCACCAGATGCTCCACCATCCGCTCACGACCGCCGGCATTGAGCAGTTCAACACCGACTACGCGGCCCGCCTCGCCCGCACGGACGTATGAGTACCAACGACGCTCGTGTTCTCGCGCCGCGGGCGATCGATGGGCAGGTGGTCGTGCCCGCCACCGATTTCTTGGGAGTGGTCGAGCAGGCTGCCCTCGCGTCGGCCCGGTGGGTGGGACAAGGCGACCGTCATGCCGCGGATGGTGCGGCCGTGGACGCAATGCGGTCGGAGTTCAGCGCGATGCCCATCACGGGGACGGTCATCATCGGTGAGGGCGAGAAGGATGAGGCCCCCGAGTTGTACGTGGGCGAGGTCCTTGGCACGGGCGGGATGCTCTGCGAGATCGCCGTGGATCCCCTCGAGGGCACCGATCTGGTTGCCCGTGGTGATGGCGGAGCCATTGCCGTGTGCGTCATCGGGGCCCCGGGCGGGGTTATGGCGGCTCCCGACATGTACATGCAGAAGCTCTGCGTGGGGGCGACCGCCCGTGGTCACGTGGACATCACGGCTCCCATCACTGAGACCCTCGCCACCGTGGCCCGGTGTTATGACCGGCGCATTCAGGATCTGTCGGTCATCGTGCTCGACCGTCCCCGCCACGAGGAGCTGATCGAGGAGATCCGCCACACAGGCGCCCGTATCAAGCTCATCCCCGACGGCGATATCACCGCCAGCATGTCGGCGGCCGTGCGCGGAACCGGTGACCATTTGTACGTCGGCATCGGCGGGTCCACCGAGGGCGTCATCACCGCCGCTGCCCTCGAGTGCCTCGGTGGTGAGATCCAGGCCCGCATGTGGCCCAAGGACGATGCCCAGGTTGAGCGCCTCCGACCCTTCGGCCTCGACGATCCGACCCGCATACTTACCGCACGCGATCTCGCCCCGGAGCCCCTCTACGTGCTCGCCACGGGCGTTACCGACGGCAACCTGCTCCGGGGGGTGCGGTACTTCAGCGACGGCGCCCGCACCCACTCCATCCTCATGGATCTGACCACGCGCACCGTACGCTTCATCGACACCATCCACATGTTCAGCCGCACACCGCTCAGGGAGATCCGACTGTGAATGACGACACCCCGCCCGACAATCCGTTCGGCTTCGCCTTCGGCGAGGACGCCTCCGAGGAGTTCAAGGAGCGTCTCAAGGAGATGATGCGTGCCCAGCGGGAGGCGATGGAAGAGGTGCAGGCCGAGGGCGGCGGGCAGATCGCTCCGGTGGACCGCTGGCAGATGATCACCCTTGCAGTGCATATGTCGGGATCGGCGCTCCGTGTCATGCGACCGGTGGAAAGCGCCGACGACGCTGCCGACGCCATGGGCATGCTCTTCGCCCGGGCGATGGCGGCGCTCCAGGGGAGCCTCCGGCCATCGGAGTGAGTGGGGGCGTGTCGGCTCCCATGTGAGGCGAAGTCGTCACGGTGCGATCCTCCCGCGTTTCGTGGGCGCCACCATGCTGGACCGGTGGCACGAAGTCTCCGCATCGATTCAATCTGCCGGCCGGCCGGCCCCCTGTACGTGGACGGAGCCCTCCCGATATCCCGGGCATGGCTGGCCGATCGGACGTTTCCGCGTCTCGTGGGACTGCTCGGAACCCCGGACCTCCGGCCGGACGAGGCCGTGGTCATCACCCGATGCGCGGCCGTCCATGCGGTGGGAATGCGGGTGTCGATCGGCGTTGCCTTCGTCGACCGGCAGGGGGTCGTGGTGCGGGTAGTCGATCCGCTGCCCCGGCGGGGCGCTCGGATGCGGGGAGCCACCACCGTGATCGAGGCCACCGCGGGCGTTCTGGCGGGCGTCACCCCCGGGGTTCGAGTCCACCTGCCGAACGTTCACCTTTTCCCGCACCGAGGGCCTTTCACACGCGGGTGAGGGGGGAGCCTTTGCGCTCCCCGTGCGTTTACCGGTCACAGGGAGGAACACGCCTCCCCGAACGACCGGAGCTCGCGATGACTACGCAGGTTCAACACCGATCCGTGCTGCTCGTGGGACCACGTCCCGCATCGGGCAGCCTTGCCGCCGATCTCGAAGCAGATCGGTTCGAGGTGATGTTGGCTGCCAATCCCGCCGAGGTGCGGGGGGTGCTCCGCACGACCTGCCCCAGCGCCGTCATCGTCGATCTCGACATGCCGGCGTCCGGTGGGCTCGAGGCTGTGGGCCTCGTGCGCGGTGGGGGTCCGGAGGATCCGTGGGATGCGTCGATCCCCGTCCTTGGAATGTCGGGTTCCAGCGAGCCCCATCGGGTGGTGAGGGCTCTCGAGCGTGGGGCCGACGAGGTGGTGGGAACGCCCTACGCCTACGTCGAGTTACTCGCACGTCTTCGGGCCCTTATCCGGCGTGCCGATGGGGAGTGGTCCGCCGGCTTCACACGGGTGGGACCCCTCGTGGTGGATCGGCGTGGCCGTCGGGCCACGATCGACGGCCACGCCGTGGCGCTGTCGGCGAAGGAGCTCGGTCTGCTCGCGGCACTGGCGCGCGACCCCCGCCGGGTGGTGAGCAAGCACGAACTCCTGCGGGATGTGTGGGGCTACAAGTCGCCGGGGCGCACGCGCACGGTGGACAGCCATGCGTCCCGGCTCCGCCGCAAGCTCGCCGACGCATCCGGCGGCCAGCGCTACATCATCAACGTCTGGGGTCTCGGGTACCGGTTGCTCAGCGATGACTCCTGATCCCAACCGGACCATCATCGTGATGGACAGCGCCATCGCGGAGGTGGCGGGTGTGGCTCGTCACCCCGCGGTCCGGCCGGTGGTCCGTGCGTCGGTTGGGCGCCGATGCACGCGGGCCACCCAGACCGATGGGGTACTCGATGTTCTCGCGGCCGCGGACGGACGGGCCATCGTCCTCGCGCGCCCACCGTGGGCGGACCCCCCGCTCGCCGTGCTCCCGGCCCTCGCCATGCTTGCCGGTCACGAGGTCATCTGGCTCGCGGCCGACGAGGCACCGGCGGCATGGGCGGCGGCACTCATCACTCGCTGGGCGGAGGCGATGCCACCCGAGGACCTCGTCCGGCGCGCACAGGTTGCGGTGGGGCTCGCCATGATGTCCCCCGCGCGCCTTCCGTCGCGCGGATGGGGAGTGGGGGGGCAGATGGTTCCGGCACTGCGCGCCGGTGCCGTCGGTCGGTGGTGCGATTGCGCATGGCGCCCGTGTGAGTGGTGTGAGGCCGGTGGTATCGCGGACGCCCCATGCCCGTCCTGTCTGCATTGCGCGACGACCGCGTGACCCGGTTACCCCGGCTGTGGCGATCGACCGGGTGGCTACTGCTGGCAGCCCTCCTCGGGGTCGTCGCCGTTGTGGTGACGGGGGTTGTTGGCGGGGGTGAGACCGGCGTGGCCTACGTGCTGGTGGCCCGCAGGGAGATCCCGCCCGGAACGCTCATCGACGAAACGGAAGCGGCGGCATCCCTAGCGGTGGCGTCGCTCCCCGCCAACCTCGGACTGCGGGGTCTCATCTCGCGTGCCGATCAGGCCATCGGACGCCGGGTTGTCGCGGTGATCTCGGTGGGCGAGCCCCTCACCCAGGCATCGCTCGGTGGTGACCCGGCAGTGGCACCGGAACCGCTGGCGCTGGGAGAGCGCGCGGTGCCTGTGCCACTGCGGTCGGCGGGCGGCCCGGCGATCGCACCCCATACCGGCGCACGGGTGGACGTGCTGGCGTCCGATGGGGAGGGCCTCACCGGGCGCACTCGCATCGTCGTTCGCAACGCGGAGGTGTTCGGCGTCGTCGCACCCGATCCGGAGGCCGGTGGCGATGGGGGCGGCAGTCTGGTCCTCCGACTCACCATGGCGCAGGCACTGGACGTGACCCGTGCGCTCGATTTTGCACGTGAGGTGCGTGTGGTTACCCGACCGGCGGGAGAACCGTGAGCGGCGTGGTCGTGATGGGCGCGACGGGCGGGTGTGGGGTTACCACGCTCGCATGTGGTCTCGCACTCGGTCGGGTTCACGCCCACCCTCTGCTCGTCGGAGCGGATTCCCTCGGCGGCGGGCCGGTTGAGATGTGGCGCATCCCGGTTGCCCGCTCAGTGGACGACCTCCGGACGGTTATCGCCGAGCTCGGTCCCGAGCACGTGGGTCACGTGGTTCACCAGCACGCGTCAGGCGTGGCCGTGCTCCCCGGGCCGTCGTCACCGGGCCGGGCAATCGAGTGGGAGGGCCCTACCGCCACCGCACTGGCGAAGGCGGTGGCTGCCGGTGGGCACTGGGTGGCCGACGCCGGACGCGGGTGGTCACCGTTTGCGGCCGCGCTCGCCACCATGGCAACGAGGGTGGTGGTCGTGGTGTCGGGATCACTCGATGCCGTTGTGCGGGCACGGGGGGTGATGGTGGCGCTGGATGTCGACCGCATCACCCTGATCGCGAGCGCGCTGCCGATCGGTGGCGACCTGTCCGCCCGCTCACTCCGGCGCGCGCTCGGTCAGGGCGCCGTCATCGAGATGCCGCTCGATCGTCGGGGCGCACGCGACATCGCCGCCGGGGCTCCGGCGCGCGGACGGGGTATCGCCACCGTGGTCGGCGTGCTGTTGTCGGAGTGGGTATGAGTTCGGGCGCCGTCGCTGACCCTGCGCTCGTGGAGGCGATTCGCGCGGCCATCGTCCGGAGTGGAGCGGTGACACCGGGCTCGGCGACGAGGGATTCGGTCGCGGGACTGGCCGACGATGCGCTCGACGAGGGTCATTACATCCTGTCGGGCGAGGTGAGGAGTGCGGTCGTCATCGCGGTGGTGGACGCCACTCTCGGCCTCGGTCCCCTCGAACCCCTCCTCCGGGACCCCGAGATTACGGAGGTCATGGTCAACGGGCCGACACGGGTGTGGGTCGAGCGGCGAGGGCGTATTGAGCCCGTCGACACACGGTTCGCAGATTCCGAGCACCTTCTGCACGTGATCGATCGTATCCTCGCGCCACTCGGGCGTCGGCTCGACGAGGCAAGCCCGATGGTGGACGCGCGTCTTCCCGACGGGTCGCGCATCAACGCGGTCGTGCCGCCGCTCAGCCTGGATGGCCCCGTGCTCACGGTACGGCGGTTCCCTGGGCAGCCGCTTCGCGGGGAGGATCTCGTTGCCCTCGGGTCGATGTCGCAGGAGATGCTCGATGCCCTGCGGGGGGCGGTGATGGCCCGCCGTAACATCCTCGTAACGGGTGGCACCGGGAGTGGTAAGACAACGACCCTCGCGGCCATCTCGGCGGCGATTCCCCGGACGGAGCGGGTCATCACCATCGAGGATGCCGCCGAACTACGGTTGCCCCTCGATCACGTGGTACGCCTTGAGTCGCGGCCACCCGGTGTGGAGGGGCGTGGGGCCATCTCCATCCGTGCCCTGGTCCGGAACGCACTGCGCATGCGTCCGGATCGCATCATCGTGGGTGAAGTGCGTGGCGGAGAGGCCCTCGACATGATCTCGGCCCTCACCACCGGGCATGACGGGTCGCTGTCCACCCTGCACGCGTCATCACCGCGCGAGGCCCTGCGGCGGCTGGTGACGCTGGCGCTCATGGGCGACCTCGAGTTGCCGTGGGCGGCCGTGGCCGATCAGGTTGCGAGCGCGGTCGACCTCGTGGTACATCAGGCCCGCGATGCCGGTGGGGTGCGGCGCACCGTCGAGATCGCCGAGGTCGTACGCGGCGCCGATGGTCCGGACGCCCGACGTATCTGTCGCTGGCGGTCGGAGCCACCGGGGGGGTTCGTCTGGACTCCCGCCGCGGGTCGGTGGCGCGCTGAGGTGACGCGTGACGCGGCGCGCTGCGCGGCGTCGTGACCGTCCTCGCGCTACTGCCCGCCCTTCTGGTGGGTGCGTCGGTGGTGGCGTGCATCGCCGGGGCACGGTCGTTTCGTGCCTCCAGCGGCCCCTCGCGTCCGGCACCGGATGCCATGACCCGCCGCCTGCCGCGAGGGGCGACACTGGCCACGCGCATCGACCGGGCGGGATTGTCCATCGGACCCGACATGTTCGTCGCGTGCGCGATCGGCGGCGGGATGGTGGCCGCCGTCGCGCTCGGGATGGTGGTGAGGCGGCCCGAGGTTGTTCTGGTTGCCGTGGTTGCCACCGTGGCGGCATCCCGGATGGTGCTGGCGGCCGCCGATCGGCGCCACCTGCGCCGAGTGGGCGATGCCATGCCGGGCGTGGCCCAGATGCTGGGCGGTGCGGTGGCAGCGGGTCTCTCGCTGCGCCAGGCGATCGTGCGCGCGGCGCGCGACACCCCGGACCCCCTCGGTGCTGATCTCCGGCGCGCCGCGGGTGAGATGGAACTCGGCGCGCGTGTGGACGACACACTCGCGGCCTTGGCTGCTCGCGTGCCGGATCCCGACTTGGGCCTGCTCGTGACCATGATCATGGTCCAGCGTCGCACCGGTGGCGATCTTGCCCGGGCGCTTCGGGAGATGGCCGTACGTATCGAGGAACGCGGGCGCCTCGCCCGGGAGATCCGGGGGGCCACCGCACAGGCCCGCGCCACCGCGTGGATGGTGGCCGCGCTGCCGATCCTCGGAGCGGTGCTTGCCGAAGCGGCATCCCCCGGCCTCTTGGCCCGTACTGCCGCCCATCCGGGGGGACTCACCGTGCTCGTGGTGGCGGTGCTCCTTCAGGTGGCGGGCATCGTGATGATCCGGCACATCGCCGCCGTGCGGAGCTGATGTCTTCGCTAATTCTTCTGCTCCTCGCCGTTGCGGGTGCTGCACTAGCGGTGGGGGCGCGTGTGTTACGCACGGGCCGTCGGCCACAGAGCGGGAGTGCGCATCACGATGGTGTCCCCGCGACCATCCGGGCGGCGGCACGGGTTCCGGCGCCGGTCCCGGTGCGCCTGCGTCGCCTGATCGGTGGGGAGGTGCCCGAGCCGGTCATCGTGGCGGCGGGGCTCGCGCCGGCGATCGTTGGGCCACTCATCGTGCGTGCCCGCACGGGTGGGTTTCTTATCGGCGGCGTGACCGGGCTCGTGCTGGCACTCGTCGGTCTGCCGTTGCTAATGCTGGTCCCGGTGCTCGCGGTGCTCGGGCGTATCGCCCCTGACCGGTGGGTCGCTCGCCGGGCGCGCCAACGTCGGATGACGGTGGTGGACGCATTGCCGGACCTTCTCGACCTGATGGTCATCTGCGTGGAGGCGGGGATGGCGCTTGATCCCGCCCTCGGATTGGCTGCAGCAAGGCTCGGAGGTCCCCTCGGGGACGAGGTGCGGGTGACGCTTGGGGAGCAGTCGCTCGGCACGCCCCGGCGCGACGCCTACCGTGCTCTCGCCGCACGGACCGGGTCGCCCGATGTGGGTCGTCTTGTCGCGGCTCTCCTCCAGGCGGAGGAGCTCGGGACTCCACTCGCCACGGCGCTCGCCGGGCAGGCCGATGCCCTCCGCGCGGTGCGCCGCCAGGCGGCCCGCGACCGGGCGGCCCGCGCCGCGCCGCGCATACAACTGGTCGTGGCGCTGGTGATGGTGCCCGGGGCGATGATCCTCGTACTGGGGATCATGCTCATCGAACTCGCCACCCAGGTGGGCACCGTGGTCGGTGGCCCGTGAACAGCCGGGGCACCACGACGGCGGAGTACGTGGGGATCGTCGTGGTCGTCGTCGTCATGTTCCTCGGTCTGCTCGCTCTCCGCAGTACCGACCTCGGGAGACGGGCACCGGTGCGTCCCCTGCCCGCAATCCTGAAGTTGATCACCCTGCCGGTGAAACCCATCGTCCGAGTACGCCCCTTGCCGCCCGTACGCCCACGGGGTCCCGGGCGAACGAGGTCACCGCGGCTGGGTCCGCCCCCCGTGCTACTCCCCACGTGGGTCGGAGGCGGTCGTCCGTGAGCAGGTGGGCGCTCATGGCCACGGATGACGCGTGCCTCGCTCCCCACCGTGGTTGGGAGCGGTGGTCCGGGAGCGGTTATGGTGGACGCGTGGATGTGGATAACCCCACCTGCCCGCGGTGCGGTGCCCCGTCGCGGATGCTTACCGCCGCGCGCGATCGACATGGCCGCGGCACGGTGGACGTGCATGAGTGCGAGTCGGCCGTCTGCGGTGTGGGGTTCACGTGGCCGTCCCCATCGGCGTCGTCCGCCGCGCCCACGTTGGGGGCATCGGGGGAGGGGGAGGACCGGTTGGTCGAGTGGGTCATCAACACCTCCGTGGCGGCTCTCGCGTCGCGCCTTCGTCCCGGAGCGCTGGTCGTGGACGTGGGGGCCGGGTCGGGTCTGCGTGCTCGCGCGCTCGCCGGGCGCGGGTTCGAGGTCATCGCCATTGAGCCCGATGTCGTGGAGGTCACGCGTGCCCGCGCGGTGCTGTCGGGGACCGACGTTCCGGTGGCGGTGGCGCCGGTCGAGGCCATTGGCGATGTGCTGGGGTCCCGTATGGCCGATGCCGTGGTCATGTGGCACGTCATCGAACATGTGGGGAATCCCGATCTCGCGCTTGACCGTGTCCACGATGCGCTCCGCCCCGGAGGCCTGGTGAGTATCGCGGTCCCCAACCGGCGGTCGGCCGAGGCAGCGGTGTTCGGGGAGCGGTGGCATGGCTGGGAGCCGTCGCGCCACGTGTGGCATTTTGATGAGCGGTCGCTACGGATCGTTCTGGGGGCGGCGGGGTTCAGCGTCGCCGAGATCGGCACGAAGGGTGGGTGGGGGTACCCATCCGGGTTGGCCTACTCGCTCGCCCCGGGGCTCGACCCGCAGGTCACCCCGTCACGGGGGCGGTGGGGACGAGCGCTCACCGCCGCCATGATTCCCGTGGCGCTCGGTGCCCGTGCGGTCGGTCGGGGTTCCCAACTGGTCACCATCGGACGACGACCGGGGTCGTCCTAGGCGCGAGTGACCCCGGCGGTGGTGCTTCGCGCGGGGAGGGGAGAGAGGGCTCTCGATCCTCTCGATGGTTGCGCTGATGTGCCCGTTTCCCTCGGACTGAAGCCACGCCCACGAGGGGCGGTGGTCGTCGAGGCGTCCCTCGCCGACGCTCCCCGCGTTCACCACGAGACGGTCCCCGATGCGGCGAAGCATCGGGGAGTGGGTGTGTGCCACACACAGCACATCGGCCCGGAGGGCGTCCATTATCGCCACGATGTCGTGGTCGCTGGCAGCGTCGTCCACCAGTCCCGGCGGAATCGTCTGGTCGCCATGGATGGCCACCACGCGGTACGGGCCCAACGTCGCCTCCACCGACCCCGGGAGGGCGTCGAGCCATTGAAGCGCGTCGTCGCTGAGGATCGCACGGGTCCACCGACGTGACCCGGGTTTCCGGTCAGCGGAATCGGTCTCGTCCGTGAGGGGTGTGGTCACCACGCGGCGGTCGGTGTTGCCACTGATACATGGCCACCCGGTGCTTCGTACGCGGGCCACACACTCCTCGGGCTCGAGTCCGCGCATCACGGTGTCGCCCGTGATGAGGGCGTCCGTAATTCCTGCTTCGGCGATGGACGCGAGTACGGCGTCGAGGGCGACGATGTTGGCGTGGATGTCGCCGAGGATCGCCAGGCGAACGGTGCGGCTCACGCTTGGCACGCTACACCGGTCGCTCGTCACGACGATGCGCGCCCGGAACTCGTGGGGTGGGTACGGCGGTCGTGTCGTCCGCGGAGGTGGCCGATCCGTCGGGCACGAGCGTGCGTGCGAGCACCCGGTCGTCCCCAGCGGCGCCGTCGCCATGCGTTCCATTGGCGTGGCAGGCGTCATCGGAGTGGAGTGCCGATTCGTGTTCGGGCCCGCCGCCATCACCGCGGGCGACGACGAGGTGCAGGACGTCTCCGTGGACGGCGACGGGAGAGTGCGACGCCGGATTCACAGACGCCCCGGCGGAGAGGACGGCCCTGGAATGGGACCTCGACGCGGACCAGATCGGTGAGGGTTCGGTCGGACGACGTGCCGGGGGGCGGGAGCAGCACCCCCCGGTGCGCCGTCCCTACGCCGCGCGCCGAAGCGGCAGTGCGACGGACCCGGTGGGGACGATGACCTGCCGAAACTCGTCCCGCGAATTGATGAGGATGGATCGGGGTGGGATGGCCCGGGTGCGCGTCTCGCGGCGCCCGGTTCGCAGGATCGCGGCGAGGCGGCGGCGGGCCACCTGGCGGCTGCGGAACGCGGCCGCGATGGTGAGGCCGGCGGCACCGGCGACGGGCAGGAGCACCATGGTGAGGCTGCCGGGATGCGTGGCCACGGTAGCGAGCGCGCCGGCGGACAGGCCGAGGGTCAGACCGGCGGACAGTGCCGTGAGGCCTGCGGCGCGGCCACCCGGTGGGCGACCTGATGCTCGGCGATGCGCTCCGTGGGTGGGGGTGGGAGGGCGTGGTGGTGGTGTACCGCCCTCGGTGGCGGGTACGAGTGACAGATGGGTTCGCGTGTTCATACGAACAAATGTACGACCTCGGTCGGACGGAACATGTGTTCGTAGCGCACGATGTGTTGCGGCGCGGTCGATTCGGACGCACGATGCGTTACGAGTGGTGCTCGGGTGGCGATTTGGAGCTGTTGGGCAAGAGATTGGGGTAAATGGGTTGTGATGTGGGGAAGAGTGGGGTACGTTCCCGTACGTATGGCTCTTCGGCTCCTCAGTGGTACTTACGAGTGCCGCCTCGACGACAGGTCGCGTGTCGCGATCCCGGCGCGCCTACGTGGGCCGTTCCTCGAGGGCACGGTCACGGCGTGGTGGCTCGACGACTGCCTCGTGGTGGTTCCACGATTCGCTTGGCCCGACTTCATCGAGAGCACGTTCGGACGCATGAGCGTGCTCGACGACGATCAGCGTGAGCTCAGCCGTTTCCTCCTCGCCGGGGCGTTCGAGCAAGAGGTTCTCGACAAGCAGGGTCGCGTGCTTGTGCCCTCCGAACTGCGGACACACGCCGGCCTCGACGGCAGGTGCAAGGTGGTAGGCGCGGGCACGTACCTCGAGTTGTGGGATCCCACTCGTCTGGAGGAGCGCTTTGAGCGGTTGCGCGCGGATGGTGTGTCCGTCCGCGCCTCGCGTCTCGCCTCGCGTATCTCCGAGGGGAGCCGGGGATGACCGTGCTGGGAGCACGCACTGCGGCCATCCCGACGGCTGCGGGCGGTGCCCCCCACGTTCCTGTCCTCCTCGACCAGGTCCTGACGCTCACCCAGCCGGAACCGGGTGAGGCCGTTATCGATTGCACCTTCGGCGCTGGCGGGCATGCCCTGTCGCTGGCATCGCGCGTCGGGCCCATGGGCGACCTTGTCGCCATCGATCGCGACCCCGAGGCCGCGTCGCACTTCCATGCGTTGTCGTCCGCGCTCGTATCGCCATGCCGCCTCCTCCGCACCGACTTCGCCACTGCGCTGGAGGATCTGGCCGACGACGGCGCGACGGCCGACATCATCCTCATGGATCTCGGCCTCTCGTCCATGCAGGTGGACACCCCCGAGCGGGGTTTCTCGTACTCGCGGCCCGCCGCTCTCGACATGCGGATGGACCCCACCCTCGCCACGACGGCCACCGATCTCGTGAATGACGTCCCGGAGGAGCAGCTTGCCGCGTGGTTCCGCGAGTACGGGGAGGAGCGGTACGCCCGGCAGATCGCGCGCGGGATCGGGCGGCGTCGTTCTCAGGCCCCCATCACCACAACGGGAGACCTCGTGGAGGTAATCCGGGATTCCGTTCCCACTCCGGCACTCTTCGCCGGGGGCCACCCCGCCCGCCGGGTGTTCCAGGCGCTCCGCATCGTGGTGAACGACGAACTCGGAATCTTGGAGCGCGCGCTGCCGGCCGCGTTTCAGGTGCTCAACCCCGGGGGTCGCCTCGCTGTCATCTCGTTCCAGTCACTCGAGGATCGCATGGTTAAGCGGTTCATGCGTACCCGCACCGTCGGGTGCATATGCCCGCCAGACCTGCCGGTGTGTGGCTGTGGTCGGGAGCCCGAGGCGGCCATGATTACTCCGCGGGCCGTGAAGGCCACCACCGCCGAGGTGGTCATCAACCCGCGTGCCCACTCGGCGCGCCTTCGCGTGCTCGCCAAGGCAGCGGCGTGAGTACTCGCGCCACCGCACGCATTGCGCGACCCCAGCCCGCGCCGCAGCCCGCGCCGCTCCACCGTCCCCGCCCGCGGGTCATCACGTCGCCCCGCCCCACGCGCCTCCAGCGTCTGCAACTGCACGGAATGCGGCTGGCGTGGGTGGTCATCCCCGTGATCGCGCTCTTCCTCGGCGGTGTTGTGTGGGTGAACGTCGCCCGCCTCGACCTGACCACCCAAACGAGCCGCACCGTGGACATGTACCACCAGACGCAGTCGGACATCCTGCGCCTGCGCGCCACGCTGGCCGAGAAGGATGGTCAGGTGGTCGATCAGGCCGTGAAGCGGCTTGGGATGGTGCAGGCCCCGGGGAGTGGACTTACCTACGTCACCGTTCCCAAAGCAGCGCGTGTCGCGCCCGGACAGACGCCGCGCACGCGCTAGGCGGACGGACCCGGACCGGGTCTCCTCCCGTCGCATCCGGTTTCTGACCGTCGGAACGCTCGTTGTGCTGGCGGCATTCGCGGTGCGCGCCGGCTGGATCGCCACGGTCGAGGCCGGTGACCTCGCCAAGCGAGCGAAGAACCAGCAGGAGAGCACCATCCGGCTCCCCGCGCCGCGCGGTGCCATCCTCTCGGCGGATGGCCGAGAGATGGCCGTGGACAAGCACGCGTACGCCGTCACCGCGACGCCGTACCTCATCACCGATAAACGCGGGGTGGCCGAGAGAATCTCGACTGCGGTCGGGCTCTCCATCGCGGAGACGGAGCAGCGCATCTCCGGCAACGGCGGCTACGCCATGCTCAACACGGGGGTTGACGAGGAGCGGGCACGGTATCTCAGGATCCTCGACCTCGCGGGTATCACCCTCGCCGACACGCAGAAGCGCCTCTATCCGCTGGGGTCCGTGGGATCCCAGGTCGTCGGGATGACCGATGACTATGGCATTGGGCTCACGGGCCTCGAGAAGACGATGGAGCGGTACCTCAAGGGAACCGAAGGCAAGCGCGAGGAGGCCCGCGATCCGGATGGACGCTCCCTGCGGATCATCGACGATCGGGCACCCACTCCGGGAATGTCGATCACTCTGACCATCAACAGTGCGATCCAGCAGAAGACCGAGTCGGTGCTCCAACAGGTGGTGGCGGCCAATGACGCCAAGGCGGCCTCGGCCATCGTGATGGACCCGGCCACCGGTGAGGTATTCGCCATGGCCACCGTTCCGGGTTTCAACTCCAACGACCGGGACACGTTCCGGCCCGAGGCCGAGCGGGTACGTCCCATCACCGACATCTACGAGCCGGGCTCCACGTTCAAGTTGGTTGCCATCGCCGGTGCAATTGCGGACGGCGTGGTGACCCGCCAGACCATGTTCAACCTGCCGGAGACGCTCACGCTGTACGACCGCACCCTCGGGGAGGCCCACCACCGCCCGTCGGTCGCGTGGACCACCCAGGAGATTCTCCAGAACTCCAGCAACGTCGGCACCGTGCTCATCGCGCAGAAGTTGGGCCCGACGCGCATGCAGGACTGGATCCAAGCGTTCGGCTTCGGCTCGAAGACCGGCATCGACTATCCCGGCGAGGTATCCGGGTCGGTCCTCTCGTTGGACAAGTGGTCGGGCGTTTCCATTCTCAACATCCCCATTGGCCAAGGGATTGGCACCACGTTGGCGCAGATGGCGGAAGCCTACGGTGCGATCGCGAACGGCGGCCACATGGTGCCTCCCCACCTCATTCGGAAGATCGGGGCGAGGTCCCCATTGCACCCCCGCGGCCAGCGCATTATCAGCGCGGCCGCGGCCCAGCAGGTCAACATCATGTTGCAGAAGGTGGTGAGTGACGACGGAACGGGTGCCGAGGCCAAGATTCCCGGCTACACCGTGGGTGGCAAGACCGGTACGGCGGAGAAGGTCGATCCGAAGACCGGCCTCTACACCGACACCTACATCGCGTCGTTCGTTGGGTACGCCCCGGCCACCCATCCGGGTCTGGTGGTGGCCGTGATGGTGGATGAGCCATCGGCGGGTAACTTCTACGGCGGCGTGGTGGCGGCACCGGCGTTCGAGCAGATCACCGAGTTCGCCCTGCGCCAGCTGCACATCGCCCCCTGATGGCGTGGCCGGGGACGCTGGTAACGTGGCCCCCGGATGAGGCTCCTCGATCTGACCGGTGGTGTGCCCCGCGCACGCCTGCGGGATGCGGACGATGTCACCGACATCGACATTGCGGCCATCAGGTACCGGTCGGCCGACGTCACGCCCGGTGACGCGTTCGCGTGCCTGCCCGGAGAACGCGTGGATGGTCACGATTTCGCTTTCGATGCGGTGGCCCGGGGCGCGGTGGCTCTCATCGTCGAGCGTCCCCTCGACCTCTCCGTGCCCCAGGTGGTGGTGCCCGATGCGCGTGTGGCGCTTGCCCTCTGGGCCACTTGCCTTGCGGGTGACCCGTCCGGGGACATGACCGTGGTGGGCATCACGGGCACCAATGGCAAGACCACCAGTGTCTATCTCATGCACGCGGTATTCGTGGCGGCGGGGATGCGCGCGGGCATGATCGGAACGGTGGAGAACCGCGTGGGTGGCACGTCGAGTGTACCCACGCACACCACGCCGGAGAGCACCGAAATCCAGGGGCTGCTCACGCGCATGCGTGACGCCGGCGACACGGCGTGCGCCATGGAGGTGTCGTCCCACGCCCTCGCGCAGAGCCGCGTGGTGGGCCTTCGCTTCGCCGCGGTGCTGTTCACAAACTTGACGCGCGACCACCTCGACTACCACGGGGATGAGGAGTCGTACTTCCGGGCGAAGCGTCGGCTGTTCGATTCCCCGGAGGGCGACGGGCCGAATCCCCCCGGTACCGTCAATGTGGACGACCCGGCCGGCCGCCGCCTCGCTGCGGAGTTCGACGTGACCACGTTCGGTATCGATGCTCGGGGTGCCGACGTCGGACCCGAGACGCTGTCGATGGGTCCGGACGGCTTCATTGCGACGGTACGCACGCCACGCGGACCCATCGTGATCAAGAGCGCGTTGCGCGGGCGCTTCAACGTGTCGAACGTGCTCGGCATCATCGCCGTGGGGGAGTTGCTGGGGATCGACCATGCGGCGGTGCAGCGGGGCATCGCGTCGGTACGCGGGGTGCCGGGACGTCTGGAGCCCGTTGACATGGGCCAGCCCTTTCAGGTGCTGGTGGACTATGCCCACACGCCGGATTCGCTCCACAACGTGTTGCGCACGGCCCGCGACCTTGCCGGTGACGGCCGACTCATCGTCTTGTTCGGGTGCGGTGGTGATCGCGACACGGGCAAGCGCCCTCAAATGGGGGCCATCGGCCGCGCACTGGCCGATGTGTGCATCGTCACGTCCGACAACCCGCGTAGCGAGAGTCCGCAGGCCATCATCGACGAGATCGTTGCCGGCGCACGGGAGGGATCGGCCGAGATGGTGGTGGAGGTCGATCGCCGGGTGGCAATCACTGCGGCGATCACCACCGCACGACCCGGTGATGTCGTTCTGATCGCCGGCAAGGGCCACGAGTCCGGCCAGGAGACGATGGGAGTGGTGACGCCCTTCGACGACCGCGCCGTGGCCCGTGACGTGCTGGGCGCCAGGACGGTCGCGTGAGGCTGTCGGTCAGCGACATGGTCGCGTGGTCGGGGTGCACCCAGATGGCGGGACCCGACGGCATCACCTGCGACGGGGCCACGGCGGACAGCCGCGATGTCTCCGCGGGGCAACTGTTCGTGGGCATTCCCGGCGAGCACGTGGATGGCGGCCTCCACGCCGCTCACGCCATCGCGGACGGTGCGACCGCCGTGGTGATCTCGAGGGAGGCGTGGGATGCGGTCGACGACGACGTCCGTGATTCCGGCGCCGCTGTGCTGGTGGCCATCGATCCCGTCCGTGCCATCGGCCTGATTGGGCGCGGCGCGCTTGCGCGCCTCGGTGTCCGCGTCGTCGGCGTCACCGGATCGTATGGCAAGACATCCACCAAGGATTCGATTCTCGCGGTGCTGCGTGCCGCCGGGGTGCGGGCTGAGGGCACACCCGGTAACCGCAATACCGAGGTGGGCGTTCCGCTGAGCCTGCTGGGACTGTCGCGTGACTGTCAGGTGGCGGTGGTCGAGATGGCCATGCGCGGCCCCGGGCAGATCGCGGTACTCGCCCACCTCGCGCCGCCCGACGTGGCGGTCATTACCTCGGTGGGGCCGGTGCACCTCGAGGTTCTGGGCACCATCGAGGCCATCGCCGCGGCCAAGGCCGAGATCCTCGGTGCCCTGCGCCCCGGTGGGGTCGCCGTGGTGCCCGCCGAGGCGGGCCCCCTCGACGTCCACGTGGCCGCTCTTCCCATCGGGACTCGCGTCCGGCGGTTCGGCGACGACCCGTCGGTCGATCTCGACCTCGGCGAGATGAAGGCGTGGGAGCGCCGGAACATGGCCGCAGCCGTCGAGGTGGCTGTAGGGCTCGGAATGGCCCCCGTGGCGGGTGCCACGGTGCGCCTTGAACGATCCCCCATGCGAGGCATCGAGCATCCGCTCCCCGGTGGTGGCACGCTCATCGAGGACTGCTACAACGCCAATCCGCCGGCGATGGGCGCCGCGTTGGCGGATTTGTGCCGACGTGGTGGGCGCCACGTGGCTGTGCTCGCGGACATGCTGGAACTCGGCCCCGACGAGGACCGCTTCCACCGCGAGGTGGGCGAGCAGGCCAGCGCGATGGGCGTGGATCTGGTGCTGGCGGTGGGTCCCCGCGCGGCCTCGTACTCGGAGGGGGCATCGGGGGTCCCGAGCATGACCTTCGCGGATACCGATGCGGCCGTGGCCGGTGTACCCGTGCTCATCCGGCCGGGCGATGTGGTGCTGGTGAAGGGGTCGCGGGGCATGGCAATGGAACGAGTGGCCCGCGCGATCCTCGAGGCGGTCTAGCCCATGCCCCGCGTACTCATCGCCGCCATCGGGGCCATCATGCTCGTGCTCTTCCTTGGCCCGCAGTTCATCCGCTGGTTACGCGATCACGAGATGGGTCAGTTCATCCGCCCACGGGGCGAAATCCCGGATGGGCACGCCGAGAAGCAGGGAACGCCCACCATGGGCGGGCTCCTCATCCTCTTCGCGACGGCCGTCCCCTTTCTCATCCTGTCGTCACGCAGCACTGCGGCCATGTTGGTGCTGTTCACCGCACTCGCCTGCGGGGCCATCGGGTTCGTGGACGACTGGTTGAAGATTGTGAAGAAGCGCTCGCTCGGCCTCTCGGGTCGCGGGAAGATGGCTGGCCTCGTGCTGGTGGCCATCGCACTGGTCGTCGGCGCCGTATCCGTGGTAGGCATTCCCACCACTCTCGACCTGCATGTCGTGTCGGCGGCCATCGAGATCGGTCCGATCGCCTTCGGTGTGGTGGTCGTCCTCGTCCTGGCGGGAGCCACCAACGCGGTCAACCTCACCGACGGCCTCGACGGCCTCGCCGCCGGGACCATGGCCATCGCGCTCCTCGCCTATGTGAGCATGACCTTCGTGGTCACGGGGCAGAGGGACATGGCGATCCTCGCCGCCTGCCTCATGGGTGCCTGCGTCGGGTTTTTGTGGTTCAACTCGTACCCTGCGTCGGTGTTTATGGGGGATACGGGCTCCTACGCACTCGGCGGTGCCATTGCCGCGCTGGCCGTCATGACCAAGACCGAGATCCTGCTCATCTTCATCGGTGGCGTGTTCGTGCTCGAGGCCATCTCGGTGATTATTCAGGTGGTCGTGTTCAAGCGCACCCGCCGTCGGGTGTTCCTCATGGCACCCGTGCATCACCACTTCGAGATGGCGGGCTGGAGCGAGACGAAGATCATCGTGCGGTTCTGGCTCGTGGCGCTCATGTTCGCCGGTATCGGCTTCACGCTCTTCTTCCGCACCTTGCCCACGTGAGCGCCCCGCTCCCGGATCCGGGGCGTGCCCTGGTCGTGGGGTTCGCCCGCTCCGGTCAGGCGGCGGCCACGCTGCTCCGCGACCGGGGGTGGGATGTGGTGGCCCTCGACCGTGCCGCCGTGGACGCCCCGGATCTCGTGGCGGCGGGGATCGACCTACGGGCGCCCTCGGAGGATCCGGTGCCGGCCGATCTCGTCATCCGTAGCCCCGGGGTTCCGCGCACGGCCCCACCCCTCGCCGCCGCGTACGCGGCGGGAACACCCGTGTGGAGCGAGATCGAGTTGGCATCGCGCGCGACGTCAAACCGGATCATGGGGATCACCGGCACCAACGGGAAGACGACCACCACCGAACTCCTCGCACACGTACTCCGCTCGGCGGGGCGGGACGCCGTGGCGTGCGGGAACCAGGGGACGCCGCTGTCATCGGTGGTGGCGACGGTGCACCGTGATACGTGGCTCGTCGTCGAATGTTCATCGTTTCAGTTGGAGGATGTCCCGTCGTTCCGGCCTCACGCCGCCGTGCTGCTCAACCTCACGCCCGATCACCTCGATCGATACGCCGACATCCACGAGTACCGGCGGGCGAAGCTGAACATCTTCACGAACCAGCAGGGCGGTGACCTCGCGATCCTCCCGGCGTCGTTTCCATCGACGGGGGGTGCGCCCGCACGGCGCATCCGGGCCACCGGACAACCGGGTCCGGACACGGTGGCATGGGGTGAGGGGGGACTCCACGTGGCGGGGCTCGGTTGTGTGGCGCCATGGAGCGCGATCCCCCTCCTCGGATCCCACAACCGCGAGAACGTCATGGCCGCCGCGGCCATGGCCGCATATGCGGGCCTCGGCGCGGACGAGATCGCGGACGGCCTCATGGGCTTCCCGGGCGTGCCCCACCGGTTGGAGGTGGTGGGGAACTGTAACGGCGTGCGGTTCGTCAACGACTCGAAGGCCACCAATCCGGCGGCGGCCATCGCGGCCCTTGACGCCTATCCCGCACACGTGCGCCTCATCGCCGGAGGCAGCAGCAAGGGCACGCCGTTTGACGCGTTGGCCCGGGCTGCCGCAGGCTCCGTGGTCCATGCGTACCTCATCGGGGAGACCGCTCCCCTCATCGCCCGTGCGATGGAGCAGGAAGGAGTACCGGCGGAGGTCTGTGCGGACCTGCCGACCGCGGTCGCCGCCGCGTTCGCCGCGGCCGCCCCGGGTGACACCGTGCTGCTTGCTCCGGCCTGTGCGTCGTTCGACCAGTTCACGTCGTACGCGCATCGCGGTGATGTCTTTCACGAGGAAGCCCGGAGGGCGGGCGCGCAGTAGGAGATCGCCCCGACGCGGCGAACACGTATTTGTGCCGCCTCCACCTAGGGATACCGTCCGTCGGCGCCACTCGAGGCGGGGTGCTCGGACCAGTGGCGACGTTGCACCCGAGGCGGTCCTCACGGTCGCCGTCCTCGTGCTCGTGTGCATCGGCGTGGTCATGGTGTATTCGGCGTCGAGTGCGAGCGCACTGCTGTCGGACGAGAACCCCAGTACACTTCTCCTCCGGCAGGGGATCTACGCCGTGCTCGGCTTCATTCTCTTCGCGGTGTGTGCCCGGGTCGGGGTGGGAAATCTCGTGGCCCTCGGCAGGCCCGCCGTGCTTGTGTGTGCTGGTCTTCTTGTGGCAGTGCTCGTTCCGGGGATCGGAATTATGGCGAACGGGTCGCGCCGCTGGCTGGGCATGGGCAACATCCAAGTCCAGCCCGCCGAACTCGCCAAGATCGCTCTCATCATCTGGCTTGCCGGGTATCTCGTGCGCAATCGGGATCGCCTCGACACTCTGAGGGATCTGAGGATGCCACTCATGATCGTGGGTGGGATGGGCGTGTTGATCGTCGTGGAACCCGACCTCGGTACGGCGGTCGTGCTGGTGGGGGTCGGCATGATCATGCTGGCCGTGGCAGGCGTCCCGGGCCGCCTCTTCGGGCTGATCGCCGCTGTCGGCGCGGCCGCGGTTGCCCTCTTCATCGCGATCGAGCCGTACCGCATGGCGCGTATCACCTCGTTCCTCGATCCGTGGTCCGACCCCGAGGGCGCGGGCTTTCAGATTGTGCAGGCGCAACTGGCGATCGGATCGGGTGGCCTGAGCGGGGTGGGGCTCGGCAACGGGCTGCAGAAGGTCAACTATCTCCCCGAGGCCCACACCGACATGATCTTGGCCACCGTGGGGGAGGAGCTCGGCCTGATCGGGGTGTTCTGTGTCATCGCACTGATCGGGGCCGTCGTGGGGAGCGGCTACCGTATCGCTCTGTCCGCGCCGGACAGTCGGCAGCGTCTTCTGGCGAGTGGCCTCACGTCACTCATCGGCCTGCAAGCGCTGGTCAATCTCGGCGCGGTGCTCGGTGTGCTTCCTGTCACCGGTGTGCCGCTGCCGTTCGTGAGTTATGGGGGAAGCAGCCTCGTCGTCCTCGCCGCAGCATCCGGAATCCTCGTGGGAATCGGTCGCCGGTCGCGCGTCAGGCGGCTCCGCGTCGTCGGGGACGACACCCCTGCGCGTGGTGATCGCCGCGGGCGGGACCGCCGGGCACATCATGCCGGCGCTCGCGCTAGCTGAGGAACTCCGCGACCGGGGCATCGCGGTGGGTTTTGTTGGCGTCGGTGGCCGTGCCGGTTCGGGCATCCCGGAGCGCAACGGATATCCCGAGGATCACGTGCCGCTGCGCGGGTTCGAGCGCAGGCTCTCCGTGCGCACCATCAGCGCCCTCGTCCTGGCCGTTCTTGCGGTTCCGCGCATGATGCTCGTGATACGCCGCCGGAGAGCCGACGTGATCGTGGGCGGTGGCGGGTACATGGCCGGACCCGCCGCAATCGCCGGGTGGCTCATGCGTCGCCGGGTGGTGTTGATGGAGGCCGACTCCCATCTGGGACTTGCCAATCGGCTCGCGGCTCCCTTCGCGCGGCGTGTGGCACTGGCCTTCCCCGTCGCGGGGAGGCACGGCCACAAGTATGTGGTGACCGGACGCCCGGTGGGGCGTGCGGTGCGCGACGCCACGCGTGCGGAGGGGCGCCGCCGGTTGGGCATCGACCCCACGGCGACGTGCGTGCTTGTGGCGGGCGGAAGCCAGGGGGCCCGGTCGATCAACGATGCCGCCGTCGATGCCTTCTGCCCCGATCCACTGTTCGAGGTGGTTCATGTCGCGGGGGATCGCGATGCCGACCGGGTCCGCGCACGGGTCGAGTCCTCTGGCGGCGGTCCCCGGTACCGCGTGTTGGGGTTCCTCGACGACTTCCCGTCTGCCATCGCGGCCGCCGATCTCGTGGTGTGCCGGTCGGGCGGCTCGGTGTTCGAACTTGCGGCGCTCGGGCGCCCCGCCATTCTGGTTCCGTATCCGCACGCGACGGCTGATCACCAGACCGGGAACGCGCGATGGCTGTGCGAGGCCGGGGCGGCCATTCTCATCCCGGACGCCGAGATCACGGGGCCGGTGCTGAGGGATGCGGTGGTGGCCCTCCTCGCGGATCCCGACCGGCGGGAGATGATGGGTGCCGCAGCGCGCGCCGTAGCGCGTCCGGACGCCGCGGAGCGGATTGCCGATCTCGTGATGGAGGCGGCACACTCATGACCCCCCGCGCCATTCACTTGGTGGGTGCGGGTGGCGCCGGCATGAGCGCAGTGGGGCTGCTGGCCCTTCGGTCGGGCTGGATTGTCACGGGTACCGATCGCGAGGAGGGTCCCGGCCTCGCGGCGCTTCGGGCCGCCGGCGCCGACGTACGCGCGGGGCACGGGGCCGACGCTCTTCCCGCTCATGTGGATGCCGTGTTCGTCTCGACCGCGATCCCCGCCGACAACCCCGAACTCGTGGCGGCCCGTGAGCGCGGCCTGCCGACGCTCCACCGGTCCGACCTGCTCGCCGAGCTCATGCAGGGGTGGCGTGGTCTGGCGGTGGGTGGGGCCCACGGCAAGTCGACCACCACGGCCATGCTCGCACTTGCCCTAGGGGGTGCCACGGTGTGCGTGGGCGCCGAGGTACCGTGGGGCGAGGGTACCGGTGCGGCATGGGGTGACGGACCGTGGTTCTGCGCCGAGGCCGACGAGAGCGACCGATCGCTGCTCCGGCTTACCCCGGAGGCGGCGATCCTCCTCAACATCGACCACGACCATCACTCTACGTACCGGTCGATTGACGAGGTGGAGGACGTGTTCCGTACGTTCGTGGGGGCGCTGCCATCCACGGGCGTGTTGGTGGTGGGGTCCGACGCACGGGCACGTGACGTGGCCCGGGCGGCCCCCTGTCCGGTGCGCGTGGTGGGTGACACCCCCGCTGCGTGGGGGTGGGTCGACGGCGATTGCCTCGTGCTCGCGACCGGACGCCGGGTCCCACTCCATCTCGCCGCGCCCGGGGCCCATAACCGTGAGAACGCCGCCTGCGCGATCGCCCTCGCCGAGTGGTGCGGCGTGGATGCTGCCGTGGCCGCCGCCCGGATCGCGCCGTTCGCGGGCGTCGCGCGACGGTTCGAGGAGATAGGAACCGTCGACGGTGTGCGGGTGGTGGACGACTACGCACATCATCCCGCCGAGGTGGTGGCCACGCTCGCCGCCGCGCGCGAGGTACACGACGGCCGGGTCGTGGCCGTGTTCCAGCCCCATCTCGTCTCGCGCACTCGCGCTTTGGCGACGGAGTTCGGTGCGGCGCTGTCATCGGCCGATCTCGTGGTGGTCACCGATGTGTACGCGGCCCGTGAGGACCCTGAGCCCGGGGTGGATGGATTGCTGATCGTCTCTGCGGTGTCGGGGCCGGGCGAGGTGCTCTACGTGCCGCGTCTCGCCGACGTGCCGGCCGTACTCGTGCCCGACCTCCTGCCGGGTGATCTGGTGCTGACCATGGGTGCGGGCGACATCACCACTCTCGGCCCACGCCTGCTCGACGCCCTTGGCGCGGACGATGTCTGAGGCCCAGGGTCTCATCCGCGAGAACGTTCCGCTCGCCCCCTTCACCACGATCAAGGTGGGTGGCGCTGCCGATGTACTGGCCACCTGCACGTCATTCGCTGCGGTCACCACCGCGCTTCGCGTTGCGGCGGATCGCGATCTGCCGGTGGCGGTCATCGGGCGGGGGTCGAATCTCATCGTGGATGACGCGGGGTTCCGGGGGCTCGTCATCCGCCTCACCGGTCGGCTGTCGTCCATCTCAGTATGGGGTGAACGGACGTTGTGGTGTGGGGGAGGGGCTTCGCTCCCGCGGGCGGTGCAACGCGCCGCCGCCGCAGGCCTCACCGGCCTGGAGTTCGGAGCCAGCATCCCCGGGACGGCGGGGGGTGCAGTGGCGATGAACGCTGGCGCCTACTCGTCGGACCTCTCCCACGTGCTCGACTGGGCCGTGGTGTGCGATGCCGATGGGTGCCGACGGGTGGGTCGCGACGATCTGGCGATGGGGTACCGCACGACGTCCGTGACGGGCAATCAGGTGGTGGCCGCTCTGGGGTTCCGTCTCGCGCCCGGTGATCCTGTGGTGATACGGGAAACCCTCGACGGGTACCGGTCTCACCGCCGGATGACTCAGCCGCAGGGCGTGCGCACATTCGGAAGCGTGTTCACCAACCCGCCGGGCGAGTCGTCGGGTCGCCTCATCGAGGCCACGGGCCTCAAGGGCCACGCCATCGGTGGTGCCCGGGTGTCCCCGGTGCACGCCAACTTCATCGAGGCCGTGGCGGGATGCACGGCCGCGGATGTCGTCGCGGTGATGGACGAGTGTCGCGCGCGCGTTCGCGCGGCCGGTGGGCCGGTACTAAATCCCGAAGTTCGGTACCTGCACGCCGGGTGGGGCATCGGCACCCCACCCCTCGCGGAGGTCGTCTAGCCATTCCCGTCGACCCGGATCGACCGTCGCGTTCGACGCGATCACGTCCCGCGGGTGCGTCATCGCGTGGCGGCCGGAAGCGGAGTGGCGGCGCGCGCGGTAGCGGCCCTCGGCTCAACCTGTCGTCGGTGGCCGCCAACCGCTGGGTGAGACGGATCGCCTACTGGGGGGTGGTGTCCGTCGCGGTCGTGCTGCTCTCGCTGTGGGTGGTGAGCGGCCCCGTGCTCGGTATCTCTCATGTCACCGTTACCGGCTACACCGGGGCGGAAACGGCTCGGGTGCAGGCGACCGCCGAGTTGGTGGCGGGCACGGGCACCATGGTGCGCGTACCGACCGGCGACATGCGCAGGGCGCTCACGAGGTTCCCCGGGGTTCTCGACACGGCAATCGAACGTGACTGGCCCCGGTCGATCACCGTTCGGGTCGTGATGGGGGATCCCGTGGCTGTGCTGGCGGTGAATGCGGGCGGACGGTACCTGTTGTCCCCCTCCGGGCAGGTGATGGGTGCGGCGGGAACCACGGGCGGTCTTCCGGTCCTCCGGGTGGCGGCTCTGCCCGCGAACGGGGTGCTCACCGATCCGACGCAGCGCGGCGCCCTGCTCTTTATTGGCTGGCTGCCTCCGGAGATCGCCGGTCGCCTCCGCAACCTCCATGCTGAGGGCGGAGGTCTCAAGGGCACACTCTACAACGGCCTCGAATTACGCATCGGGGCACCCACCGGGTTGGCACAGAAGGCCCAAGCGCTGGTTGCGGTGCTCTCTCAGGCGGATCCCACCGCGCTCACTGCCGCTGCGTACCTCGACATCTCACGTCCCCGCTGGCCGATGCTCGGGTCACGCATCATCACCATCATCCCGGTCGATGGCGGCACCACGACCGATGGGACGGCAACCGACGGATCGTCAGATGGGGGAGATGACCACACCGGAACCACTGGTGACACCGGGGTGACCGACGCCACCGGGTAAAGCATGAACCCCGACGTGAGGGTTGGGGCGGGATCAGGCCAATCCCTCAACCTGCAGTTGACCCCACTCCGGGGGAGGACTACGGTCGCGATGGACGAAACGTCACCCAACGGGGCCCAACCGTGCCCGCGTCGGCCCCCGGGGAGGATCGGGATCGTGGAGAGCAGCAACTACTTGGCTGTCATCAAGGTCGTCGGAGTTGGCGGCGCCGGATCGAACGCGGTCAACCGCATGATCGACGCCGGAGTACGCGGCGTGGAGTTCATCGCCGTCAATACCGATGCGCAGGCACTCACCGGCTGTGACGCCGACGTGAAGATCCACATCGGAGGCACGATCACCCGTGGCCTCGGTGCTGGGGCCGATCCCCGCATCGGGCGCGAGGCCGGCGAAGAGAGCCGCGAGGAGCTCAAGGAGGCCATGCGCGGCGCCGACATGGTGTTCGTCACCGCCGGGGAGGGCGGTGGCACCGGTACCGGTGCTGCTCCCATCATCGCGCAGATTGCCCGTGAACAGGGGGCGCTCACCGTGGGCGTCGTTACCAAGCCGTTCGCGTTCGAGGGCCGCCAGCGTGCCAAGCGTGCGGACGACGGCATCGATGCGCTCCGCCAGCAGGTGGACTCGGTCATCATCATCCCGAACGATCGCCTACTCGAGATCGTGGAGCGCAACACCCCAATCACCGAGGCGTTCAACATGGCGGATGACGTTCTCCGCCAAGGTGTGCAGGGCATCACCGACCTCATCACGGTGCCCGGTCTCATCAACCTCGACTTCGCCGACGTGCGCACGGTCATGGCGGGTGCGGGTTCGTCGCTCATGGGCATCGGCATCGCCACGGGTGAACACCGCGCATCCGAGGCCGCCCGGGCCGCCACGTCCTCCCCGCTCCTCGAGACGACCATGAAGGGCGCCACGGGGGTCATTCTCTCCATCGCCGGTACCAAGGATCTGGGGCTGTTCGAAGTGGACGAGGCCGCGAGCATCGTGCGTGAGGCGGCCGATCCCGACTGCAACGTCATCTTCGGCACCGTCGTGGACGAATCGCTCGGCGACAGCGTCCGCGTCACGGTTATCGCGACCGGCTTCGACGACGGCCACCGCGCATCCGCCCAGGCCCGTCGGGTCGAACGCGAGCGCCCGGCATTCGGCCGCGATCGCGCTGGCGAGCGCCCGCGGTCATCGGACCGTCCGTCATTCGACACCGGCCACGATCTACTGGACGTGCCCGCCTTCTTGAAGGACTAACTCCCTCCGTAGACGTGACACGAGCCAACGGAGATGCAATAGGACCCGGCGACTTCGTGCTGCTGGACGAGCGCGGTGAGGTAATCCCACCAGACGACACGCTTAGGGTTCCGGCAAAGGTGCTGGCGCAGATGGTGGCGAGTGGACCAACGAGTGGCTGCCGAGAGGCGCTTATTCACGACAGCGATGACAAGAGTCCCCCCGGGTCCTGATTCCCCTGAAACGAACACACAATTTGTTTGCGTGTGGTCCGTAGTCAGTTCGCAGACAGGGTCAGGCGATCGATCATTCGATGCGGTTCCGGGACAGGGTGTTGGTGCGCTATTCGTAGATCTGCCACACGGGCCGCCGAGTTTTTCCCTTCGTGACCAACTCGTACTGCCGACGGACAGACTGGACGCTATGCGACTCGGTGTGGCCCCCGATGATCACGCTCGTGCTCAATACGATTCCGCGTGTCCGTATGAAGATCGGGACGTGTGGGCACCCACGGAGTGAGAGAGGGGGCGGCCCATGGCGCTGCGATGGACGTTCACCCCCTTCCATCCGGAATAGGCGCGTGTGGCCGTACACATCTGTAATGCAGGTAACCGACCTGTGAACCCCGGTGACACACCGTGGTTCACAGGCTGCGCAGGGGTCGGCGAGAACCCGGGCCGCTCGGCCTGCCTCCCTCCCGGGACGGCGCGGTAGGGTGGTCGGATGACGGACCTCCGGCGTACCACTTTGTACGACAAGCACGTGGCGGCGAGCGCGAAGATCGTTCCGTTCGCGGGATGGGAGATGCCGGTGGAGTATGCGGGGGTACGCACTGAGCATCTGGGGGTGCGCTCCACCTGCGGTCTCTTCGATGTGTCCCACATGGGGCAGATCGAGGTGACCGGACCGGCGGCTCGCGAGTTCCTGCAGGCCACGCTCACCAACGACATCACGCGCCTCGGTCCCGGACAGGCGCAGTACACGCTGCTGCCCGACGACGACGGCGGGGTCATTGACGACCTGCTGGTCTACGCCCTCCGCGATCGATTCCTGCTCGTGGTCAACGCGTCCAACATCGCGCCGTGCTGGGAGAGGCTCGAGGGCCTCGCCCCCGTGGGCGTCGACGTGCTGGACCGTTCCCCGCAGGTCGCAATGCTCGCCCTGCAAGGCCCACGATGGGCCCGCGCGCTCACGCCTATCTCCTCGCCCGAGCCGTTTTCGCTGCCCTACATGGAGGCCACCGTGGCCGGTATAGCCGGTGTGCCGTGCCTCGTCGCCCGTACCGGATACACGGGGGAGCCGGGCGTCGAGATCATGTGCGACGCGGACCTCGCTCCTCAGATCTGGGACGCGCTCATGGGTGTGTCCAACCCACCGATGCCTGCGGGGCTCGCCGCCCGCGACACCCTGCGACTGGAGATGGGCTATCCGCTGTACGGACACGAGCTGGGACGCGATCGCAGCCCCATCTCCGCGGGCCTGAAGTGGGCGTGCGATCTCACGCGTGGTGGGTTCCCCGGCGCGAAGCGCATGCTGCGCGAGGCCCAGGAGGGCACGCCTGATCGGCTCGTGGGCATCGTTCTCACCGAGAAGGGAATCCCGCGCGGAGGATGTGCGGTGATGGTGGGAGAACGGCAGGTGGGCACGGTGACCAGCGGGACGTTGTCACCGTCGCTGGGCATCGGCGCCGCGCTCGCGTACGTTTCCTCCGATTACGCGCACGTGGGGACCACGCTCTCCATCGATGTACGCGGCAAGGAAAAGGCGGCCGAGGTCATCTCGTTGCCGCTGGTCGATTCTTCACCCAGGAAGGAACATCACACGTGAGCGACGCGAGGTATCCCGGCGACCTCCGGTACCACCCCGAGCACGATTGGGTGCGTGTGATGGGCGATGACGCCACCTTTGGTGTGACTTGGTTTGCGCAGGACGCCCTCGGTGATGTCGTCTACTACGACCCACCGGCTGTGGGACAGACCGTTATCGCCGGCTTTACGTACGGCGAGTTGGAATCGACGAAGGCGGTCTCCGACATCATCGCGCCGGCCACCGGCGAGGTCATCGCGGTCAACGACGCGGTAAGCGACGCGCCCGAGCTCGTCAACTCCGACCCCTATGGCGAGGGCTGGCTCATCACGGTACGGCTGTCCGATCCCGCGCAGATCGACGCTCTCATGGACGGGCCAGCCTACCGCGCGTATCTCGCGGGCATCGTGGGACAGAGCGCGTAGATGGGCATTCAGGATCGCCTGAGCGAGGATAGGACGGCCGCCATGAGGGCGAGGGACAAGGAGACCCTCAGTGTCGTGCGCCGTGTCATCGCCGGTATGACGAACGCGCGCATCGAGAAGCGTGCGGACCTCGACGAGCAGGACGAGATCAAGGTGCTGCGTGGGATCGCCAAGCAGCACAAGGAGAGCATCGAGCAGTTCCGAGCAGGTCACCGCGAAGACTTGGCCACCAAGGAAGAAGTCGAGCTTCAGATCCTGTCGGCCTACCTTCCTGCCGAAATGGACACGGCGCAGTTGGATGCGCTCGTGGACGCGGCGATCGCCGAGATCGGTGCCACGTCCATGAAGGACATGGGCGGTGTCATCAAAATCGTTATGGCGAAGGCGCAGGGGCAGGCCGAGGGTGGGGCCGTCAGCGCGCTGGTGAAGGGGCGTTTGAGGGGCTAGGCGCCGCTGGCACCCCGGAACACCCGGGGGCACGAACCCGCAGGAAGTGGCAACACGAGTGGCAACACTTGCCGGGGGGCCACCGCCCGGGCCTCGGGGAGCAGGCTCGGCCCCCCGTAATGCACCAGCACTAGATGTGATGCGTGGGGGCCATAACCCGTGGCCCCCCTTAGAGGGGGCGGGGTTCTGGCCCTGCTGCGGCTCGTCACATTTCACCCCGGCTTTTGAGGAGCGGGTGAGAGAGAGTGTTCGACTGCACCACTACCCCTAACCTCTCGATCCATGCGGGAAACAGTCGTGCACGGCGGCTGCACTTCTGGTGCACTACTGCACGACTTCGGCGGCGTAAGGGGCAGGGCTAGGCGAGTCGCACGCGGCTGGAGGCTTGTAGACTTCCGTCATGGCGGAGCAGGAAGCCAAGACGTGCGAGGCGTGCGGGCGGCAGTGGATCCCAGCGAAGCGCCACCAGGCGGCGTATCGCAAGACCTGCTCGCCAGCTGTATGCGGGCGCTCCAATCGGCAGTGAAGTCGAAGCCTCGTCCACCCAAGACGTGCGGGACCTGCGCGACGTTCACCTGGACGCATGGGCCTTCTATCTGCGAGAGGCAGGGCGCGAAGGGTCAGGGGTGGAGAAGGTCCACCCGGAAGGCATCAGGGCACCTAAGCCCGGCGCGTATTCACCGGCCAGCCGCGCCCAGGCTCTCGTGGCCTTGGGTTCGTTCCTCTCGTGGATGGACGAACGGCACGACCTCGCTCCGGTCCCGGAGAAGGTGATACGCCGGGCCCTAAAGGTGGAGCGAGTGCAAACGCAGCGGCACTACAACGTCCTAAGCGATGATGAAGCGGCCCGCGTGTTCGCTGCCGCGGGGGAGGGCAAGGACCCGGAGCGGCAGGCGGACGTGGTTCTAGTGGCCCGCGACCGCGCCCTAGTAGCTGTCATGCTGGACGCCGGGCGCCGGGTGGCAAGCCTGCCCCCACTGCCGCCGCGACCCTCGCGTGAGAACAGCGGGCGGCTGTGGTCTCCCAGCACCATGCCGGCGGCATCGAGGAGATCGAGGAGGATCTGCGCCACATCCCCAGCCAGCACCACGGTGGGACACGGTT